>CANSII010000001.1 GCA_947646915.1 uncultured Clostridium sp.
ACGGCTGTAATTTATTCCATTGCTGTTATTTATTCCATAGCTGTTATTTATTCCATCGCTCAAATATTGTTGTTTATTGTATTCTTTTAAAATTTCTAAAAATTCATCAAATCCATATGTTTCAACTATTTCTAATACTTGAGCTACTGCTTTTTTTCCATCTTGACTATCAATTATTCTTTCATATGCTCTTACTTTTGCAAATTCATTCCATTGTACACATTCATAAAAATTGAAACAATGAAATGGATTTTTACTAAAATGTAATCCCCATTTACATTCTTCTATATCTCCATCTACTCTATGAAACGTTCCTATTACTTGTCCTTTTTCATCTGCATAACAATAATCTCTTGCCTTAAATCCTTGGTTAAATATTTTATATCCTTCTGCTAATACTTCTTTGTTTTTTAAATCTTCCTTATTAATTCTATATGTTTTCATTTTATCTTGTCCTCCTTAATTTTTATTTAATTATCTTTAATTCTAAATTTGGATATAATTTTTCAAATATTTTATGTTTTATCTTAAATACATCTGTCTGCATTCCTTTTACATCTTCTACTATTGTTTTTCCATTTTCTTTATATTTAAAATCTGCTATATATTCTATCTTTCTATATGTTTTTCCATTTTTTCTAAAGCTTTCTTGTAGTAAGAAATGTGGCTGTAATTCTAATTCTTGTATTTTCCCTGTTTTTAACAGTAATTTTAATTCTTTATATCTTTTACTTTCTTGTATACTGTCAAATATATAATCATCTACTATTACCTTTTTATTTCTGTATTTGTTCATCTTTTGCCTCCAATCTGTCTAATATGTTTGTTCTATATTTGTATATTGGATTTTCTTGTTTTTTCTTTATTGTTTCTTGTTCTTTTAAGTTTTGCATTATATCTCCTGTTATTAATTTGTTGTTATATTTATCTGTGAATTTTTTTATTGTTTCTATTATTTCTATGTTATCTTTTATTTCTCTTCTTTCTTCTCTTAATATTTTCCTTAATTTTCCTATTTTTGCTAATTCATATGCTTTTAATTTATGATTTTCTATGTAATGGTCTAAGTCTGATAATTCCATATCTTTTTGACTTAATTTTTCATATTCATTTTGTAAATCATTGTTAGTGCTATTGAATAGATTAAGCATATATTTCATTAGTTCTTCAACTGTCATATTATTTTCTCCTGTATTCCTAATATATTTTTTATTTTCTGTTTTGGTTCTTGTCCTAAATTGCATTGTGCTTGTCCTACAAAGTTTGGATCTTCTAATTTAGTACATCCTTTACATAGATTATTTTTTATTGCTTTTTCACATATTCCTTTTAATGGTTGGTAATTATATTTCATTTCTTGCTCCTGTTTATATATCTTTTCTTTATTCCTTCTACTGTAATTTCATATACTGCTACTGTTTTCCCTGAATATTGACATTTCTTTTTTTCTATTACTTTTACTAATCCCATTTTTTCTAATTCTGTTAATCTTGGAGCTGTGTAATTTCTTTCTGCACTTGGTATTAGCTCTAATTCAAATAATTCTACTGCTATTTCTTTTGCTGTTTTTGGTCCTGCTATTAATCTATCCAATATTTGTTTATATCTTGTTTTTCTTTTTGGTTTTATGTCTTCAAAACTTAATTGCCTTGTTTGTTTGGTTATCATCTGTTTCATACTCCTTTACAATCCTAGTTCTACAGCTAACGGGATATAATAATTTGTTCTATGTCTTTCATCTGATATTTCCCACCCTTTGTATTGTTTTTGTTTTCCACAACTACATATTGCCATATAACTATTTTTCATTTTTTCTTCTCCATTTTTTATTTCTTTTTGATATAATATATATCCTGTCCCTCTACATTTATTGCATTTTATTGTTTCTTCTTCTTTTTTTACTGGGCTATATCCTAAATTCGCATTTATTTCAATTATATCTGCCAACTTTGGTATAAATTTTAACGTTCTATATGCTTGTGCTATTATGTACTTAAATCTTTTTGTATCCATTTGTTTAAATTCTTCATACCATCTTTTCTTTTCCTCTTCGGATATTTTTTTTTTATAAAAATTTTCGATTTCATTTTTTATCTCTGTAAATTCTTCAATCTTCATCACTTAGCCCCCATTCTTTGCGTAATCTTTCTGCTTCTTCTTTGGCACTTTCTTTTTTTATTTCTTGCTTATTTTCATTTTCTCTAAATTTTTTATCTTCTTTTTCTGCTTCTATAACTGTTTTTATTCCTGATTTAGACCAGTTGTTTAATATTCCTTTAATGTATTGAATTGTCCTTTTATTTGCTTCTACTGATTTTTTCATCGCTAATATTATTAAATCTTTTGACATTTCTCTTGCATAATCTGACAATATCTCTATTCCATATGGTGTGATAATTCCTATGTTATCGTTATAAAAATCAATAATTTCTTGTAAGCCGTCAACACAACTGTCGCTCACATTTTCATTATTATTTTCATTTACATTTTCATTATCATTTACATTTTCATTTTCATTTACATTAGTTTCTATTTTGCTTTTGCTTTGCTTATCTTTTGCTTTTACTTTGCTTTTGCTTTGCTTTCCATTTTCATACTTTTTGTAATTTGCATCTAATTGTGGTTTTACTAATGAAAATATTGCCTTTGGTATTCCTTTAAGTTCTATTTCTTCTTGTTCTAGTGCATATATGGAAATCGCTTTATATACTTGCAATTGTGCGTCTTCTGGTATTTCTTTTATTGATTCATAAAAACTTCTGTAAAATATAAAACTATCTCTAGCCATTTTATTATATTTTCCTTCCATATAATTTTAGGGCTAAAATTTATCTTGCCTTAGCCCTTGTTGTTTAATATATTTTATAAATAATTTTTTCCATATCTCTGTATAAATTCTTCTGTTGTTTTGTTGTAATATTCTTGCCATGCTTTTTGTGCTATTTGTTTTAAATATATGTCAAATCTATGTCCACTTTTTCCATGAACTCCTATTGTTCCTCTGTGCATTTCAGGTGTTAGAAATACTACTAATCCATCTTTTATGCTCTTTTGTCTATTTGATCCAAAAAATACTTCATGTCTTTCACAAAACATTGATGTTCTTTGTTGCATATATGCTTGATTTAATGGCATAATACAAAATTCTTTTTTCATTTTTTATTCCAGCTTTCTAGTAATGATTTTATTTCTTCTCTCGGTTTTGTTTCTATTCCTAATTGCTGACATTCCTGTACTATTAATTCTATTAATTTTGACATTTCAGCTGTATTATAACTGCTACTACCATAATATGTAATTACATTTGTAAAACCGTTCTAATTTGCTTTTCATTGTTTCTGTTATCCAGCCTATTCCATTTTTACTCCAAGCCTTCCTAAATCTTTCTACTGCTTTATTTTTGACTGGTACTATTTCATAACTTCCTATATTTTTTATTAAATCTTTGTATATTTCTTCTTTTGGTATGTTTAGTTTATCTTGTAATTTTCCTAATAATGTCCAACAATATGCGTTACTATCTAATGACCTTTTTTCTTTACATTCTTTTACTTCAAATTTCTTTGTTTTGTCTTGTTCTAGTAAAAATGTTATTATTTTATTTGCTGTTCCTACCATATATAACTCCTATTTTTTTGCTTTAAAGTCATCTACTATATTCATATAATCTTTTATTTTTATTTCGTCTGTTTTTTTGTATCCATATTGATTTAATATTAAATCTACTATTTCTTTTGATATATTGTTATTTGATATTGATAAATTTAAGCTTTCAACCATTTTTTTGTCTATTTTTTTTTCATTGTCTTGTTGTTGTATTGCATTTGCTACTTCTTCAAAACTTGCTATTGATGTATCTATTCCAAATCCTGCCATTCCTAATGCCCTTCCGCACTGAGCTTGTTTCTCCGATTTTCTATGTAACTTGTTTTATTTATAAATGAACTATTTTCTTTTTCATAGGCTGTGCCTGTTCCTAATATATTTCCTTCTTCATCTTTTACTGTTGCTTTAAATACACATGTTCCATTTTCATTACTTAATAATTCTGTTTCTATTCTTCCTTTTGGATATATCATTCTGAATGCTTTTATTCTTTGATTTACTTCCGCATATTCTTTACCGTTTTATATTAGTTGTATTTATTTTTTCATTTGCTTTTTGTATATCTTCAAATTTAACCTCTGACATCTTCTAATTCACTCTCCTCATCTATTAGTTCAAATACACTTGGTTCTTCTATTTCCTTGATTTCTTCTTCTATCCAATTCCCACTAAAATACCATTCTACTGTTTGTTCTATATTTTCTATTTGTTCTATTGTCATTTCTCCATTTTTTCCTTTAGGTGTTACTGTTAAGCCTAATCTGTCTAATACATATTCTTCCGCTTCTTCTTTATAAACTACTTCATCTGTAGTTATGTTTCTATAACTTTTCATTTTTTACACCTGCCTTATAAAACTCATCTATTTTATAATTTTCTAAATATTCTTTTGCTCTTGTAATATCTTCAACTTTAAAGTCATTTATAGTTCTTACTCTTAAATCCCATTTCATATCATCTACTATTTTTCTTCTTAAATTACTTCTTTGTTTTCCATTTGTTGTTTGTCCTACTTCCTTGTCTACATATTCAAAAATCATACTTCTTATTGTTTCATAAGCTGTAATACTTCCACTTGTTACCTTTCTTTTCATTAGTTCCTTTAACATCTTATTTTCTTCTTCTAATTGTCTTATTTGCTCTTTTATTTCTAATAATTCTTTTTCATTCATAAATTTATCTCTCCTTTGACATATCTTTGTATCTATGCTAAAATATACAAAGATAGCGTTATTTAATCGCTTTTTTTGAAGACATACAATCGTGGTCGCCAAACTTTGATTGTGTATGTCTTCTATTTTTATTATCTTTTTCTATTGCTAAATATTCAGATAACAATACAAATATTAATAATGCTAAACTAAATGTCATAAAAAACACCTCCCTTATGTATTTGACATTCTTAGAATTTTGTAATATAATGATAGTCATAAATAGACTATTTATAAGACTTGAATAATTTTTCAAACGGTGTATTAAACATTTTTGTTAATATTTTTGCTTCTTCTATAGTTATTGGAACATTTCCTTGTTCTTTTTTATAATATGTTCCTGTCGACTTTAAACCTAATGCAATAGCAATATCAAAAAGTGGTATTTCTTTTTCATTACGAATATTTCTTAATGTTTGATACTTTATAGGTTTTGGCATATTCAATCGCCTCCTTTCTGTCGTATTGAGATTATTAAATCATATTTAGAAAGTCATGTCAATAGTTTTTATTAAGTTTTGTTAAAAATATTTATTTTTATGAAAGAGGTATGTTATGAAATTTAATGAATGTCTTAAAATATATAGACAAAGAGCACGTTTAACTCAATTTGAATTAGCTAATAAATTAATGGTATCTCCTGCCACAATATCAAAATATGAAGTAGGTTCTGTTTCTCCTGACATCAATACACTTGTACATCTTGCTAGTATTTTTAATGTCTCAACTGATGAACTATTAGGATTAAAAGAAATTTCTAATAAAACAGTTAAGCCTATTGAATATAGTTCTGATGAAGTAGAATTACTAGAGCTATTTAAACAATTACCCGACATATACAAATACGAAGTAAAAGGTTATATAAAGGGTATTATTTCTTCTAATAACTAAAAATACACACTCCTTTTTCAATTCGTTTTCAAAACCCCTTGAAAAATTTGTGTGTTTACTATATAATTATATATAGAAACGCTTTTCCAAGTGATTTCAGTGCTACTTAATATTGAATGTTTACCAGACCTTGCAATATTAAGTAGTTTTACTTTTTCAATTTTGTTATAATTAATTCTTCAGTTTCTTCATTAAATTTAGCATAAACTTCTAATTCATTTTCGCTTAAATTCATTTTTCTAAACCATTTCATCGGTATTGGAACTCTTGGAGTTATGTATCCATCTCCACTTTTATACAATATTACTTTCAAATTCTTTTCCTCCATTTTAGTGTTCCTCCTTTCTTGACAACTCGTACATTTTAATATATACTAGTTATTAAGAAGGGAGAAGAGCTTTAATTAGCTCTCTCTTCTAATCCTTGTAGAATTAATTTTATTTGTAATTTATTGTTTTTAATTCTACGTTGCTGTGCTTGCTTTACTTGGTGGTTGGCAAGCACTTTTTTTATTGCTTTAATCATAGGATTTTACCTCCTTTCGTTTGAACTGTATATATATTATCACTCGTTACGAGTTTTGTCAATACTTTTTACAAAACTTTTTTAAATTTTTTCATAAAGCTCTGCAAGTATTGATTTTACTATTTTTTAGGCTTTTATTTTTTATTTTTTGAATATTGTTTTTTGTTATTTTTTGTTGTATAATGTTTTTGTTCCATTACATATTCCCTTTTATTTTCAATGAAAGGAGGTACATAATGAAAAACATTTTACGTATTATCGCTTTAATTGTTATTTACTTAATTCTTAAGTTATTTGACAAATAAAGCCAAAAGACTAGAGTTTGCCGACTCTAGTCTTTTCTTGTTCCTTCATATTCTATACATATGAAAATTTTTACGTATTATCTTTCTTAAGAAAGAAGGAATAAAAATGACAATAATAAAATTATCATCTCTTTTTTCCTCATAAATATTATACTAGAGTTTGCTAAAAAAATCAATACTTTTTTTATTTTTTAAAGTATTCCTGCATTTGTCTGATAAACTATAATTATTAAGAACAATATTTCCAAATATAATTACCCGCTGTATACCTTTTATTTTTACAGCAGTTTACTATGTTTCCTTGACTAATATGTAATTCATTTCCTGCTTCTTTAATGCTATTCCATTCTTTTATAAACTTATTGTTCAAACTATATTGTTTTACCTTTTTTGGTTGTCCTCCTACATTTTGATAACCATTCATACTATTTCTTGTTATAGCATCATATATATTTTCTTTAGGTGTACACCACTCTAAGTTTATTAGTCTATTATCATTCCTTATCCCATTAATATGGTTTATTTGTGTTTTGCCATATATGTTAGAAATAAATGCTGTCGCTACTAATCTATGTACAGTCTTCCTTGTTGTTGTTCCATTTTTAGATAACCCTACTATTTCATATCCATTGTATAACTTTTGTGGTTTCATTATAATATTATTTCTTATTGATTTAATTTTTCCTAAGTTACTTACTAAGTAAAAGTTTTCATACCCCTCTATTGGTTTCCATATTTCTTCCATATTTTCCTCCTAATAATTATTTACTTTTTCAATTTTCAATGTACTTTTTATTGTATTTTTTATTTTTATTTGCTATAATTATTATATGTAGATTTATCTATGTGTTTATTTGAACTAGTTTTTTGATTGGTCGTCGCAAGCTAGTTCCTTTTTATTATTTAGCATAAATTCTATATTGTTTTCTAAATCTACATTTTTACTTCTTAATTCAGCTGAATTATTTAATAATGTTTCTTGTTCTTCTCTTAAATCTTTTATTAGATTATTTCTTTGTTCTACTCTAAAATTTGCATTGTTTAAACTTTCTTCTAGAAAATTAATTGTTTTCTTTAATACACTATTAGTATATCTTTCTTCTTCTACTGCTAAATTCATTAATAATGCACCTATTACTAATCCAAATATTAATCCTAATATAAACATTCTTTTCACCTCCTAATATGTTAATCCACTAATGAACATCATATATCCGCCAATTCCTAGCAATATATTCATTGTTCCATATACCACTGCTTGTCCTATTCTCATATAGACTTTATTTTTGTCTAATTTGAAATTCTTCCATGTCCTTTTCATTTGTTTTCCTCCTTTTTTAAATTTTTTTTAATAATATGTCATTCATTATTTCAAAACTTTGTTTTTTATTTACTTTTTTATCATTCCTTAAATAACCTATTGCAAAAGCCATCTTAATGTCACTGTTTATGATTTTATGTTCTTCAAAATATTCTTTTAATTCCTCTTCTAAATTTTTTACAACCTCTATTTTTCTTCCCTCCTTTTTTACATTTATTTCCACCTATGTTATAATTTTGTCGAAAAGTGGTGATTATTATATCTCATATTCGAAGAATATTTGTTAATTTACCTTTTGATGGTTGGGTTGAATTAACTAATAACGATACAATTTTTAATACACCTGCTTATACATAGTATTTTCATTTATCCAAGTATAAACGGATTTTATTCCAAGGTAACAGTTTACAAATTAAATTTTGTTTAAGGTTTCTTAACTCACTATTAGGAACCTTTTTCAATTCAACATCTCTATATGCTATATCAATTTCATTTTTAATTTGATGCCATTGTGCTAATGTTAAATCTTTTAAAATTTCTAATATTTTTTCTATTTTTTCTTCCATCTTCCTTCCTCCTTCCTTATTTTGGTTTTGTTGTATTTTGTATTATTTTGATATATAATCGCCTCGAAAGGAGGAATTATATATGCAAAAAACATTTAGTAGCATATGTCCTATTACAAATTCTAAACAATCTATTGATGTAGACTATAAGTCTTATTCTCCTTTAGGTTCTACAGAAACTTACTATACAAAAAGTACCTTTTCTTGTTCTAATTTAGATTGTAACCATGAGAATTGTCCACTCTATAATAATGCACCTATTAGTTTTTAATTCTCATTAGGAACTAAATCATTTGCCTGATTTGGTTCTTTTGTTTTTAATAATATTTCTAAATTATTTGTTACAAGATCAGCATGCAACAGTTGTAATTCGTATTTTTCTGTTTTTTTTCCATTTATCCCTATTATTACTTTTAACTCCATACTCTCCTCCTTATTTTGGTTGAAGTTTGCGTTAAATTTATTTTTATATTATATTTTTATTTAATTCTTCTTTTAATGCTTTTTCATAATCTTTAATCTTAAGTTGTCCTACTATTACTTGTTTTGAAATATTAGTTTTCTTAATAACTTCTTCTTTGTTATGCTTTGCATTTTCTTGTTTAATTCTTACAAGTTCAACTTCACTTAGATTTAATAAATTTGGTTTTGACAAATCTATGTACTTGGTTTTATTTTGATTGTCTTTTATTGCAAAACAATCTCTTATTCCGTTTTCATCTTTAAAACTTGACATTATTCTATCTGCTTTTGATTTATAATACTGTTCTATTAGTTTGTTTACATTTGGTCTATCATCATATGTTTTTATTAGCTCTACAACATATTCTTTTTGCAATTTTCCATTTTTTTTAATTTCTTTGAAAATCTTATCTCTTACTTTTCTATCCATTATTTAATCCTCCTTATCTTTCTTTTTTCTTCTATAAAGTTCTTTATGTTTTCATATTTTTCTATCGCTCTATTTATATCTTCCTCCATTGTCTCTAAATAGCTTTTGTCTAATCCTTCATACCAAATATTTAAATATTCTTCTGAAATATCAGTACATAATATTTTATAAATTGCATTATGAATATTTTTTTGTATTGCTGTTTGTTCTTCTATTTTTTTAAATTCTTCTTCTATATACTTTTCTTCTTTTGTCTTTTCTTTAACTAACTGCAATACTCTACTTCTAGTTGGTATGTCTTCATTTTCCCTTGCTTCTGCTTTTACTTGTTCTACCACATCTTTATTAGAAGATAATGTTTCAAATCTGTTAGCTTGGTCTTTATTAAATCCTAATCTTGTTATTACTTCTTGTTTTGTTTCTTGTTTTTTGGTATTTTCGCATTGGTGCGAATTTACCTCTTTATATTGATTACCTTTAAAAGTATTCATTTTAGGTATTTGTTTTAATAAATCTCCAATTCTAACTTCTGCATCTAATAAAGCTTCTGCTAACATTTGTGCTTCTTCTTTTTTTTGTTCTCTTACTTCTTCTGCAAGTTGTACTTTATTTATTGCTCTTATTTCTGCTCTAACTGCTGTCAATTTTTCTCTACCAACTAAAACAAATTTTGATAAATCTTCTAATGTATTTGGTAAATTATTTTGATATACTGTTAAATTATTCATTTGCCTTCGCCTCCTTCCTTTTATACTTTAACATCTGTTTTTTCTTAAAATTAACATTTCTAAAATTTAATTTTTTGTTTCATTTAAATTTCTTAAAATTTCACATCCTATTTTGTTAAATTCTTCATAAACTTTATCATTTTCCTCTTTTGTTTTTGGAAAATATGTATCATCTACTTCTATTGTTGTATCCCCTATTTTAAAACTCTTTACTACCATTTTGTAATCACCTCTTTAGATTTGTATTCATATTGGTTGTACTATATTTCCAATAGTTTTATACTTTTCGTACCGTGTCGCAATTATTTATTCGTTTTAAGCGAATTATTAGTTAAATTAAAAAAGTCACTACTCATATTATATAATTTTTCCATTTCTCTTACTTTATCCCAACTTGGAATTGTAATCCCATGTTCCCAATTACTTAATGTCGCTGGATTTACTCTTAATTTCTTTGCTGCATTTTTTTGGTTGTATCCTGCATTTACCCTTGCTGCTTCTAAAGATATTTTTACTTCCAAAATAATTCCTCCTTTCTTATTTCGCTTTAAGTATATTACGCTTTTAGAAAAATGTCAATACCAAAAGCGAAATTTTTTAAAAAAAATATTGCTTTTTTTTCGTTTTTAGCTTATACTATACATTAGGAGGTTTTAAAATGATAAAAAATCAAAAAGAAATCTTTTCTAATAATTTAAAAAAATGGTTATCTATTAGAAATAAAACTCAAACTGATATAGTTGAAACTTTTGATATTTCTCCATCAACAGTTTCAGATTGGTGTAATGCAAAAAAATTTCCAAGAATTGATAAAATAGAAATGTTAGCAAATTTCTTAAATATATATAAATCTGATTTAATAGAAGAACATGGTCGAACAGACATCTTTGGTAATCCTGTTGTTAGCATTCCAATATTAGGTATAGTAAAAGCTGGATATGATTATTTAACTCAAGAAAACTGGATTGGTACTATAGATATAGATAAAAAATTAGCAGATAGTGGAGAGTTTTTTGCTTTGAAAGTTCGTGGAGATAGTATGTCTCCAGTATTAATTGAAGATGATATTGTTATTATTAAGAGGCAAAATGATTTTGAAAATGGCGATATTATAGTTGCTATTATTAATGGAGATGAAGCAACTATAAAAAAAGGAAAGAAAAGTGACAAAAGTATTTTACTTCAACCACTAAACACTAATTATGAGCCACTTATATTTACTAATGAAGAAATGAAAACTATACCAGTTACAATAGTTGGAATAGTTAAACAATTGAAAAGAGAATTTTAAAAAGAGAATTATGTTCCAAAGTTTGCGACACGGTACATAATTCCCACATATAAACACTATTGAAAGTGATTACTTCTATATTATACAATATACAATCCTTCATTTTCAATAGTTTATTAAAAATAAATTTGAAAATGGAGGAATTTTTTTATGCAAAACTCAATAAATAATAATATGGAATATTATTGTGCATATTTAAGAAAAAGTAGAAAAGATATTGATGCTGAATCTCATGGTCAAGGAGAAACTTTAGCAAGACATGAAAAAAGACTAAGAGACTATGCAGATTCAACAGGAATTAAGATAAGTAAATTTTATAAAGAAATAGTATCAGGGGAAACAATTTCTTCTCGACCTGTTATGCAACAACTATTAACAGATGTTGAAAATGGTATGTGGAGTGGTGTTTTAGTTGTTGAAGTAGAACGTTTAGCAAGAGGTAATACATTAGATCAAGGTATTGTTTCTAATGCTTTTCAATATTCAAATACAAAAATAATTACACCTTTAAAAACTTATGACCCTAATAATGATTATGACGAAGAATATTTTGAATTTGGTTTGTTTATGTCTAGAAGAGAATATAAAAAGATAAATCAAAGGCTTCATGAAGGGATACTATCAAGTGTAAATGAAGGAAAACATGTGGGAACTTCAGCTCCTTATGGATATGATAAATATAAATTACCAAAGCAAAAAGGATTTTCTCTAAAAATAAATGAATATGAAGCCAATATGATAAAATTAATATATAGTTTATATTGTAGTGGTAATGGTCTAGAATTTATATGTAACGAGCTTAATAGACTAGGCTATAAACCTCGTAGAAGCAATGAATTTACAAAATCAACTATATCTCATATCCTTACTAATCCTGTTTACATAGGTACTATAAAATATACAGATAAAGCTACTACAAAAAAGATTGTCAATGGAAATGTTATAAGAGTAAAAAATGAAAATAAAAATGTAATATCTGTAGATGGACTTCATGAACCTATAATAGATTTAGATACATGGAATAAAGTTCAAAATATACGAAAAGGAAATTTAATTGGTAGAACCAAAGTAGATTATACTTTAAAAAATCCTATGGCTTCTATTTTGAAATGTGGACTTTGTGGAAGCTCATTATCAAGAATTACATATTCAGATAGAAATGATGTAAGAATATGTTGTAGAAAATGCACAGATAATGTAGGAAGTAATATTGAATATGTAGAAAATAAGTTATTACAATCATTACAATTGTTGCTAGATGATTATAAAATAAAATTGATTAATAATGATAATAGTGATATTGAAATGTTACTTAAAATAAATGATGATAGTATTTTAAATTATATGACTGAATTAGACAAATTGAAACTACAATTAAATAAAACTTATGATTTATTAGAACAAGAAATTTATACTAAAGATATATTTATAGAACGTTCTAATTTATTAAAACAACAGATAAAAACAATTAATAGTAACATTACTAAATTAAAATCTGAAAAAAATCAGATTCTTAATATAAAAAACAATAAAGAACTTCTAGTTCCAAAAATAGAAAAGGTTATAGGTTGCTATAATGAAACTAATAATGCTAAAACTAAAAATCAATTATTAAAAAGTGTATTAGAAAAAGTCGAATATACAAAAATAACCCCTATGAATAAATATGATTTTAAATTAAAATTGTATCCTAAAATTCAAGCATAGAATTTTTTTATTCTATGCTTGTAACATTAACATCTTGATTTGTCAAAGTGCACCCATGTTGGAGTTAAATTTAATGGCTCTAAATATGTCCATATTTGGGCATTATTTGCACTATTCCATAATCTAGCTCTTTGGCTATTGCTTAATGTTTGACCAACGTCAAATGCTACACCTGCATAATGTTGACTTTGGTTTCCATGACCCCCTTCATATGGTCTTTTAAATGCAAAACCTACTGGAATCGGAGCTCCAAATAAGTATCTTTGACTATTCCATGTTTGCATAGTTCTTTTAGTAGTCCATAAGATATTGCTTCTACTAGAACCTCTAAACTCTCTAACTTTTAATGTATTGTTTGTATTATATGGCATTGATTCTGCTTCACCTCTGTAATATGTCTCCATTCTATCAGTATCATTATTAAAAATAAGTATTTTTGCCATAAAAAAATCCTCCTCATATATCTTATATTATAGTATGAGAAAGATTAATTAATTGTTACCAAAACATAACATACAACACTATACTGCTAAATTTGTATAATACGCATTATACAACTTAGAATAATAACCTTCAGGATTAGCCATAAGTTCATCATGATTTCCTTGTTCTAAAATCTCACCATTATTTAACACAATAATTTTATCAACATTAACAATTGTAGACAATCTATGCGCAATAAAAATTGATGTCTTTTCTTTTGAAATTTTATCAATTGATTGTTGAATAAGTTCTTCTGTTTTTGTATCAATATTTGCAGTTGCCTCATCCAAAATAAATATTGAAGGATTATGTGCAAAAATTCTTGCAAAAGCCAATAATTGCTTTTGCCCTGCTGAAAATGAACCACCTCTCTCATGAGCTATTTCGTCTATACCATTAGGAAGTGAATTTACAAAATCTTCAGCAGAAGATAATCGTATTGTCTCTTTTATTGCTTCATCTGTCAAATTCTCATTTAATTCTATATTATCTTTAATACTTTTTGCAAATATAAATGGATCTTGCAATATTATTCCAATTTTCTTTCTAAGCCAATGCAAATTAATATCTTTTATATTTACTCCATCTAATAAAATTTCGCCTTTTTGTATCTCATAAAATCGGTTAATTAAATTTATAATTGTTGTTTTTCCGTGAGCCTGTCCTGCCAACTAATGCGATACTTTGCCCAGGTTCTATTGTGAAGCTAATATCTTTTAAAATCCAATTTTCTTCTTCATATGCAAACCATACATTTTTAAATTCAATTTTGCCTTTTACTTCTTCTAATTCTATTCCTTTTTCAATATCTTCTAAATATTCTTTATGTTCTAAAATCTCATAAATTTTATTTATTGAAACAATTGCTTCTTGTATTGTTTCAAAATTTTCTACGATTCTTTGTATTGGTTCAAACATTTGCTTTAAATATGTTATAAATATATAGATTATTCCAACATCTAAATTTATATTAAATAATTTGTTTACACAAATCCATGTAATTATTGATACTCCTAAATTTTCAAATATTACCATAAATGAAACCATAAAGCCCTCTGTAAATGCTGTAGGTGTTCTAGATTTACAGAAATTATTACATAACTCTGAACATTCTTTTACTTTCTCATATTGTCTATTAAATATTTTAATTAATTTAACACCATATATTGATTCAGATAAGAATATATTTAATTTTGTTTTTGCCTTTTTTGAATATTCTTGTGCTTTTCTACTAATTTTAATTATTATTACTGATGTTAATATAACTACTGGTAGTAATAAAAAACATAGTAGTGCTAATTTATAGTCTATTAATAACATCATTAATGCTAATGCTATTACCATTAAAATGTCTTTTACTATTGTTGTTATTACATCTTTAAAAAATGTTGTGATGTCTTCAACATCACTTGTAATTCTTACAAATAATGTTCCTGATGGTGTTTTATCGTGAAATGCTATATTTGCATTTTGTATATATTTATATAGTTTGTTTCTTATAGTATATACAACATTTTCTCCAATCATACTTGTTGTTGTACTTACAAGAAAGTCTAAAATATTTCCAATTATTACTATTCCTATATATATACTTCCTAATATTCCTATTGTTATAATTCCTTTTTGCCACAATCCTTCACTTAGATAGCTGTCTATTGTGATTTTTACTAAATATGGTTTTATTACTTCTCCTATGTTTACTATTATTGCTAATATTGATATTATTATGATTGCTTTTGCTTCTGGTTTTAACATTTTATATATTCTGTTTATTGTTTTACTCTTCATATGTGCCTCACTTTCGCTTCACTTCGTTTCGCTCATCGTCATCCAAGATTTTTCTTTGAAAAATCTCGTCTGCCAAATCTTTGTCTTTGGAGCATTTCCACTTCGTTTCGCTCATCGTCATCCAAGATTTTTCTTTGAAAAATCTCGTCTGCCAAATCTTTGTCTTTGGAGCATTTTCGCTTCGCTCGTTCATCGTCCTTGCTTTAACTTAAAAAGTCTGATTCTGCTTTTGTTGATTGTTGATTATAAAATTGACTATAAATGCCCTTATTACTAATTAATTCATCATGTTTGCCACTTTCTACAATGTTTCCATTATCTAATACTATAATTTTATCGCTATTTTTAACGTCAGATACTTTATTTGAAATAATAATACAAGTTTTTTCTTTTGATAATTCCTTAATATTTTGTAATAATTTCTCAGATGTTTTATTATCTAAAGCTGAAAATGTATCATCAAAAATTAATATTGGACTTTCTTTTAAAAATGCTCTTGAAATTGCTATTCTTTGTTTTTGGCCTCCTGATAAATCTCCTCCTCGCTCTCCTATTACAGTATTTATTCCTTCTGGCATCTTTTTAATATCCTCATATACAATAGCTTTTTTTGTGCTGTCTTTAATTTCTTCATCTTCATATTCTTCTTTAAATAAACTGATATTATCTTTTAATGATGATGAAAATAAGAAATTATCTTGTGTTATATAACAAATATTATTTCTTAATATTTCAATCGGAATTTGATTTATATCTTTACCATCTATTATTATTTTACCATCAGGAACATTATATAATCTTGTAATTAAATTCATTAATGTGGTTTTTCCGCTTCCTATAGTTCCTAATATACCTAATGTCTCTCCTTTTCTTATATCTAAATTTATATTTTTAAGTGCATTATCTATAAAACCTGGATAACTGAAACTCAAATTTCTAATTTGTATGTTCCCATCTAATCTATCCTTTTTAAAAGTATTTTTTTCATTAATTTTTTCTAAATCTAATTTGTAAATTTCATCTAATCTTTTATAAGAAATTTGTGCTCTCTTAAATCTTGAAATCAAGTTAGGAAGCCACTTAATTGGTCCTACAAATAAACCTATGTATCCATTAAATGTTACTAATTCACCAATAGTTATTGTTCCCTCTATTACTAATTTAGATCCATATATTAAAGAAATTGCATAACAGCTTCCAAAACAAATATTTAAACATAATGTTATTAAATTAGAAAAAACATCTACTGCATTATTACTTTGTTTTACTCTTTTATTTCTTCTAATAAATTCTTTTAGCTGACTTTTTTCACAAGAATATGCTTTTGTTGTTCTTATACTGTCTGTACTTTCTTGTATATATTCTGACATTTGTGTAAACATTTCTTGAGACTTCTTGAAACTTGTTTCTACATATGCTTTTATTTTTACTACACAATATGCTCCAACTATTATTGGTACCATTACTGCAATTGTTAGATATAAATTTACACTTTGAATCATTTGAAATATTGCAATTATAAATGTAAAACCAATTCTTGGACCATGAGAAAAAATTCTATATGCTGTCGATCTAAGCTCATTTATATCTTTTACAAAGTATGACATAATTTCACCATTTTTAATGTTTTGTATGTCTTTTAATTTTAACTTTAAAAATCTTTTAAAAAAATTTACCTTTACATCTCTTTCAAATCTTCTAACTATAATAACTTCAAAATATTTCCATATTCCCCTTACAATCAATAAAATAAAACATATTCCTATCAAGTAGTATGTATTATTCAATATCTCTTGTTTGTTATTTTCTAAATCATATAACATATCAATAATATTACCAATAATGATTGATGGATATGTTAATAAATATATATTTATTCCTATAAATAAAACTTGTATTAATATTTTCCATTTGTATTTTTTTAGTGTTTCTATTATAACTTCTTTCATTTTTTTCTCTTCCTAAGTATTATATTTATTTTTTAACAAATTAGCTTTTAATAATCAAATTTAAAACTTAAACTTTTTTTGAATATTTTCTGCTGTATTATATAATTCCTCTGAATTAAATCCATATGTTTGTTTTCCTTGTATTTGTTTTTGCTCCATCTGTGTTTGTAAATACATTAACTCTATATGATCTTTAGTACCCATTTCATCAAAATCAAACTTCATTTTAATCATCTTTCCTTTTTCTATCAATTTCTTTAATAATATATATTATTTTCCTTTTTTTTACAAGCTTTTTTGCTATTTAATTTTATAAAAAATGACCTAATGTTACTATTCACAGCTAATATTAACATTAATATAAAAAGTGTTATAAATATAATATTTAATATTGAGTTCGACAATTAGTTGTTATTCACTTTAAGCGATTATAGTGTGTCTCTAAAATTTGAATATTCAGTATCTCAAACGCCTTGGAGAACGGAAATCTTAAATATTATATTTATAACACTTTTTACTACTATTTTTAAGGCTGTGAATTATACTGACCTAATATAATCCTACTACATCTATAAAAATAGTAGGCATCTGGAAACTTCTAGATACCTAGATTCGTTGCTTAGCTATTTACTTATCACTTCATAGCATCTGTTCAATTGAACACACTAAAACGATTTTAGGTAGTAATTACTTATCTAACGTTTTTTTAACTTAAAATATAATATACTAACTAATAAAGCAACAATTATGAAAAACAATAAAAAAATTCCAAAAATGCTTTTTCGTTCATCAAATTTTTCATTATCTTTAGTTTCATTTTCTTTTTGCAAAACATTTGAATTATCACTTGTTTTCTCTAATTGATAAATTTCTTCTAACTTATGAATATTTTCCTGTTGTTCATTTTGAAAAACAATTTCTTCATCATAATTTCTTTTATATACATTTAGTACATATAACTTTTTTGAAAAACCATTTTGAGCTGTAACAGTAATAGAAATCAAATTATTTCCCTCATTTAAATTACTATTACCATCTATTTTTACTGTTGCATCAGGATTTTCAGGAACTGCAAAAATATTAAGACTTGATAATTCATTAGATACATTTATATTATATTGTGTATTATTAGGATCAAAAGGAGGATTTAATAATACATTTTCTACAGCTAATATTTCCAAACTAGTATTTGCTAAATTTTCATTATCAGTTTTTGTAACTTCAATAGTATATACATTACTTTGAGTTTTATCTTCTGACAAAACATTTATTGTAATTACATTTAAACCTGTTATTAAATTTTTATTTCCTTTTATATCAATAATAGAATTTGGATTTTCTCCAATTGCTAAAACATTAATATTTTCAACGTCAATTGGAATAGTTAAATAATATTTATAAATATCTTGCTTAAATTCAGGAGTGATACCTTCTCTATCTAATCTTAAAACCTGCAAATTAGCATTATTAGTCTGTAAATTTTTTGCATTATTCTCCTCTGTTATGTCATTTATTATAGTTTGCTCTTTTCCAATCATAATCTGTACATCTTTAAAATTAGTTTCAATTTGTTTGTTTTGATTATCATAAAATTCGCCATTTACAGAAAATGTAGCTATTCCTCTTTCTTTTGCTTTAAACTTGAATTTAGCTAATTCTCCCTCTAAGGGAGTATTTCCACCTGTTTTATCATACCATACATAAACTATATGATTTTCTATAACATTAACATTTTCTGGTCCAGAAATATATTCCAATTTTAAATTATCAAAATAGATATATATTGAAAATGCCACTGTTTTAGCATTCTCAATTAAAACTGTAACCTCTATCTCTTCATTTTCTTCATATATTTCTTTACTACTATTTACTGAAACTGTTGCTGTACTTTGTGCATAACTAATATTACATATCCAACAACCACTTATAAATAATAATACAAAAAATATACATATTAAAGTTTTTATTTTGTTTTTTATATTCATAATGTTCACCTTTTTTCTATATTTTAATTTTTTTAAGTTCCTAATTATATTATATGAAATTGTTTATATATAAACAATTTCATTATAATATTTAAAACTAAAATTACTGTATAATAGTTTGTAAATTTAAAATATGCCTTTGAATTAATAATAAATCAATAGAAGTAGGCTTCAAAGCACTTTTTCTAACAATACTAGCCTTTATATAAACATCTTTTAAAGGTTCAATCTCTAAAATATGTCTTTGAATAACTAATAAGTCTACACTATTTATTTTTCCATCACCATTTGCATCACCATATAAAATAAATTTATATACTCTTAAAATCTTGCCATCCTCTTTAACACGAACCTTACAACCAGTTCCAATTAAGTCATTATCCTCTAATATTTTATTTTCATAATTAACAATTTCAATTTCTAAATCAGAAGTAATTAATTGTTTAATATCCTTTACTGTATTTTTATTATAATCAATTCCACTAATTTCCAAGCTATTTACTAATAATGGTTTATCAAAATGTATTTCAGAATCGTCCATTTTTCTTACAACAAAAACTTTACATTCATCTTTTATACTTTGATTTTCATTTGATGTTCCAATAACAGTAACATCACCTTCCTTAAGTGCTGTAATAGTTCCTGTATTATTTACTGTTGCAATAGTTTCATCTGTAGTAGTATATATAATAGTTTTGTCATTAGCATCCTCAGGTTCAATATATCCATTTATTTTAAATTCATCGCCTATTTCCATATATATTTCTTTTTGGTCTAATTGTATTCCTGTAACTTTACTATATACTTGTATTTCTATTTGGCTTTGCACATCATTTTCTTCTGCTTTGACTGTTATAGTTGTAGTTCCTGAACTAATTGCTTGAATGTTTCCTGTATCGTCAATAGTAGCCACCTGTGTATTGCTAGATTTAAATAATAATTTATGATTACTTGCTTCTTGAGGTGTAACTGTGACTTTTAGTTGTTTCCTTTCTCCTTTTTGTAATGTAAAATTATCAATTGAAATATCTATTTTTTCAATTTGTACTGGAGGAACTTCTGTCACATATGATTGAAAAATATATCCTATGATGCCATTTTCAAGAATTACTTTATCCCATCTTTCTCCTGATTGCATTCCTTTTTGAATTCTTGTCATTTTTTCTTGCTTTGTTACTGTTGTTATTATTTCATATGTCGTTGATGGTCCTGTTCTTATATTAACATTTGTTGTATTACAATATACTTTTGTATTATCTTCTGTAAAATCATTTTTATTGATATTTGGACTTTCCGTTGGAATTGTTGGCATATTGTTAAAAACAGGTATTATAAAATTCATTGATGTATTTAGTAATCCACTATTCTCATAACCTTTATAAATAGATTTTGATTCACTATAAGGAGCTAAAACATTAGTCATATATTGATGCCAAAATAAATCTGAGCCTTTATCATCATTAACATCAAACTTTTGTAAATAAATAGTATTTTGTCCAACATTAATATAACTTGAACCAATAAATATACCACCACCTGTAATTGCTCTTTCCTTTGTATTCCAAGGTATTAAGTATTTATTTTTAGTTTCTTGACTAGCACCTTTTCCATCTTTTGCATATTGTAATCCATTTTTTATTGCCCCCATAGGTTCAGCTGAACTTGTTGCTCCAATATTATAAAAGTTATACAAACCTTCAAAACCTTGAACTTTTCCACTAATTGATGAATGTGATAAAAAAGGTCCAACTTCCTGTTTAATTCTTGATGCTAAATGATATGGACTTACAGATGAAGTTTGTCCACCTCTTAAAATTAAATCTGAATATTTTTCATTCATATTTATTATATTTCCACTACTATTAAAAAAAGATACTTTTGTATTATAAAACTCAGTTCCATATAATATCTTTTCAATACCATCTAAATTATTTGTTTGTTCATCATATGACAATCCTTCAAATTGAAAGATACGAACTTCATTTAAAAAATTTCTTGGATCCATACAATATTCAACAGCTTGTTTTGAACTATCTACCCATCCACTATCAACCTCTACATTATATTCACCTGGTGTAAGGTTTTTCCAACTATCAGAATAATTTTTTGGTACTAAATTTTTTCCAAAAACATTTTCTTGACTGACAGAATAATTCCAATCTAAATTTGTATATAATGCTGTAAACTTCCAATTTGGATGTTTTTTAGCCAGTTCTTGTAAATATGGCTGATAACTAGTAGGAAAATTTTCTATCCCATTTAACTTAGTAGAAGCTACTACTTTGGAATATATCAAAAAACTTGCTGACATTAACAATATTATTATTATAGTTATAATTATTATTTTATTTTTACTAAACTTCATATTTTACCTTTCCTAAATATTTTAATATTTAATCCCCCACAACTTCCTTAGCCTTAACAATAATTCTCATTTCAGAATCATTAGTACAAGTAATTAATGTTACCTCTTTTGTATTATTTGTATTTTGAGACAAACAACTAACATCTTTTGGAAAAACCTTAAAAACATCAAAAATTTCATATTCAACTTTACCAATTGTATTATCAGAAATAAATAATTTATCGTCTACAGTTACATTTTTTAAATTATGAAACATATTTTTATTTTGAAAATTATGTCCTGCAATACAAAAATTGCCAACTTGATTTGGATTTGCTCCCCAAAACTTTGTTACAGAAATATTTAAAGCACTTTCTGAATAGTTTTTTAATATATACGTAACCAATTTAATTTTTGGTATTTCTAATTTTGCAATAACATCATATCCTTTATATTCTTTAATAACTTCTTCTTTTGGATATTGTTTAATTATTGCTTCTTTAATTTGACTATCTGAATTTATATTATTTATTTCTATTTCATTACTATTTTGTTCTAAACTTAAAGAAGATATATCATATTTATCAATATTTTTAATTTTTCTTTCGTTATACATCTCTACAAAAACCCAAATTATAATTATAAAAAAAATAATAAAAATTATACTATTGAATATTATTACTTTATTACTTCTTTTCTTCATTTTCTTCTCCTTGATTTTATTTTATAGTAAATTTAAACAAAATATGTAATTGAATAATTATGTATAAATAGAAATTACTTTAGAAAAAAATATTAAAAGTCAAATAATATTAATCAAAAAAATTTTTATTTTTTTATTACAAAATGGAATTTTAAAAAATTTATATTATTTGGCTTTTATCTTTACTTTTAATTTTTATAATATATCATTTTATTTTTTATTAAAAATAGCATAACAACTAATTAGAACTATTAATAACGCCATTATAGGAATATACATATTTATACCTGTTTTAGGTAAAACAGTTGGTGTTTTTTCAGACTCTACCACTTCTTCTTTAGGTGCATTTTCTGTATCAGCTACTGGCGGAGTTGTCTCTGTTGGTGGTGTAACTCCTGTATCAGTTGGAGGTATAACTTGTGTTGCACTTTCAACTACTTTAAATTGAAATGCTTGCTCTGAAATTACGTGATCTGAGTTATCTCTATCAATTAATTTCAAAGTTATTGTATAATCTCCAGCTTGGCTAAATACTCCTCTAACTTGTAATACTTGAGATACGTCTTTTCCTCCAATTTTAAAGCCTTGAGCATCTCCCCATCCACTTTGGATGATATCATGTTCTAAATTAGCGTCATCTGTTGCTAATAATTGAACTGTTGCTCCTGTAGGTTTTGTTGCTTCTGCTACTAATCTTGCATGTTCATAATAATGTCCCATTGGTGAAGAATATGAAAGTGTCATTTGTTTTTCTTGTTCTTTTACTATTTCTCCAACGTTCTCTAATTTTAATGTGTAATTAACGTATTCAGGTTCTACTGTTACGTTCTTTACAATTGGTGTTGTTATATCCTCATAAGTAATTGATGCATCTGCACTTGCTAATCCATCTCCTGTAACTGTAAATTCTGTTGGATTTGATGTTGTAATATTTTGTTTAGCTTTAAATATTACACTCATATTTGTTCGTGGATTTGTTCCACCTGTTGTATCATGATATACAACTATTACTTTATCTGTTGTATTATTTGCTGTTCCTCCTTCTGCTGAAACATAATCAAATATATTGTTGTCATAAGAAATATTAAATGTATATGCTCCTAAGTTTTGTCCAAATTGTATTGTAACTTTTACTTCTTCTCCTGGTCTTACAGTTGTTTTATCTGTCTGAACATCTATTGTATCTAATTCTGCTGCAAAACTGCATCCTGTGAGAATAAGTACTGATAATAAGGCTATTATACCTATAAAACTAATTATTCTTTTCATAAAATTTTTCCTCCTTTTTTTATTTTATATTTTTATTATGTCTTTTTTTATTTAATTTTATTTTGTAAAAATTTGCTTTTTAAAACATAAAAAATAAAATTAAGGAACTATTTAAAGTCAAATTATATTAATTCAAAAAAAACACATTAAATTTTTTTATAAATCTAATGTGTTTTTAATATATAAAATTGTTATACTCTCAATTTCCTATCTTTATTTAACTTCTCTACATTTTACAACAACTCTTTGTGAACCATCATCAGTACAAGTTATAAGTGTTATTTCTTTTTTACCTCCAGTTTTTTGAGTGGTACAAGATGTATCTTTAGGATTAACAGTATATTTATCATAAACAGCATATGTAATTGTTCTTTTTGATAAATCTGTAATTTCTACAGTATCACCAACAACTAATGTTGGAACTTTACTAAAAAATCTTTGATTTCTATAATTATGTCCAACTATACAGAAATTTCCGACTTCATTTGGTTCAGTCCCCCAATATCTGCAAGGTGAATGTTTCAATAGATCATCTATTTCTTCAGTGGTTCCTGTTACTCCATGTAATATTGAATAATTTACATTTATTTTTGGTATGTTTATACTTGCTATAATTCTATATTGATATCCATTCTGAGTTGTTCTTATTTCTGCTTGCTTATTTATCTTAGCAATATCAGGCTCTGTTATGTCTTTAATAATTGTAGTATTTTTTCCATCATCATTTAATACTACCATTAATATATCATCTTTAGCTATTGTTGTGTCTTCTTCTGTTGATGATAATAGTTGATTTAAATCTGCTAATATTTCTTGTGATGTTTCTTCACTTTTATTTCTATCATATTCAGCATAAATATAAAAAGATGTTAATACACATACTAAAAATAAAGATATAATAAATTCAAATTTATATAATTTCTTTTTCTTTTTTAACTCTGGAGTTACATATAATTTTTCTGTTACTAATATTTGATTCATTGTATTCTCCCTTCGCTTTAATTATTATAACTCAATTAATTTTTATGTTTACTCACCTTTATATTATAACATAGATTTAATATTTTTTAAATATCTTTTTACAAATTATCTAAAATTTTTGAAAACTCTTCTAAACTTAATTCTTCTGGTCTAACATTTTCTTTTAATTGTAAGTTTTTTAATATTTCTATACCTTTATTTTTATTTTCAAATATTTTATTATTTGTTAGTGAGTTCAATAATGTTTTTCTTTTTTGCATAAATGCACTTTTTATAATTTTAAACATTTTTTCTTTATCTTTTGGAAAAACAGGTGCTTCTTTTCTAACTTTTAGCTTTATAACTTTTGATGTAACCTCAGGTTCTGGTACAAAAGAATCTTTTGGCACTTCTATTATTGCTTCTGATATAGCATAATAAAATACAGAATATGTTATTGCTCCTGTATTTTTTTCTCCAGGTGTTGCTATTAATCTATCTGCAACTTCTTTTTGTATCATTACTGTTATACTTTCCAAATCTAGTTCTTCTTCTAATAATTTCATTATTATTGGTGTTGTTATATAATATGGTAAATTGGCGACTATTTTTGCATTTTTTATATTTCCACTATCTTTTTCATTTTTTATTATATTTTTTAAATCTACTTTTAATACATCATTATTTATAATCTCAAAATTTTCATATAATGAAAATCTATCTTTTAATATATTTACCATTCTTTCATCTAATTCAATACAAATTACTTTGTTTGCTTTTTCTAATAATTTTGCTGTTAATGTTCCTAATCCTGGTCCAATTTCTATTACTAAATCTTCTTTATTTATATCACTACTTTCTATTATTTTCTCTACAACATTTTCATTTATTAGAAAATTTTGTCCTAGATTTTTATTTGCTTTAATATTATATTTTTTCATTATAAATCTTGTTTCTTCATAAAGATTTTCCAATTTTCACCATTCCCCTTTTGATGTTTTATTAATATGTACATTTTTAATTAACATTTTTAAGCATTTATTTTATTCTATTGTTTTTATTTCTTCTATCGGTAACCCTGTAATTTCTTTTATTATTGCTATATCAATATCTTGATATTTCATTTTCTTTGCAATTTCTCTTTTTTCTTTTTTTCTTCCTTCTTTTAATCCTGTTTCCATACCTTTTTCTATTCCCTCTTTTAGTCCTGTTTCTATCCCTTTTTCTATTCCCTCTTTTAGTCCTTTATCATATCCTGCCCCTTCAATTGCCTTTTGATCCATTATATATTTTTCTCTTAATTCTGCCAAATATATTTCATGCTCATCTTGACTTATATTCTCTAATACTTTTCTTGCTTTTACTACTTCTTCGTTTTCCTTTTCCAAATCGATCACCTCTGGACTTTCTATAAATTTTATCCATGCGTCCAATGTGTTATCTTTCATATATTCTTTATATCTCTTGAACTTTGGTAGTTCAATTATATAAATTTCCATTACTTCTGTCAACACAATTTTCTGATATTCTTCTTCTCTTATGTTCCATTTTGTTACATATTTTTTTATTTCTTTTAGTCCTTCTAATTCGTAGTCAGCTATTAATATAACTATTGTTTTTTCTAATTGTGTATAGTCTTGTCCTCCTTTAACACTTGTATCATACATTCTACTCCAATAAAATAGTAATCTTTTTTCAATATCCCTTTTATTTATCACTTGCATTTCTATATCACAATTAACATTATTTTCTATTTTTGCTTTTATATCTAATATGCCTATTTTATCATCTAACATATCTCTTTCTAATATAGGATTATTATCTAATTTTAAGTCTCTTACTTCTTTTTTTAATATTGAACTTATTAATCCTGCAGTAATTTTTTCATTCCCTACATATCCAAATATTCTTTTAAATACATAATCTAGTTTTGGATTTAATAATTTCTTTATAGTACATTCCTTCTTTCTTTTTTATTTTCTAAATATTTTATACCTAAATAATCTGCTTTATGTGGTTAATATCAAACTTTCCATTTTCTAAAAATACCTCAATAACATCAAATCTAACAAAAGCATCTATCAAATGATATTTAAATAAAAAATACTTTGCAGATTTACAAATATGATTTATCTTAACACCATTTATAGCTTCTGCAGGCTTTCCAAACATATTACTAGTTCTAGTCTTCACTTCAATAAAAACAATTTCTTCATCAATTTTATTTTCATCTTTTGCAATTATATCAATTTCACCTTGTTTACAATAAAAATTTCTATGTAAAATCTTATAACCTTTTTCCTCTAAAAACGAAACTGCAACCTGTTCTCCAAAATTACCCAAATCTTTTTTCTGTTTAATTTTCATATTAATTTAAAATTCTTTCCTGGAAGTGATACAACTAAATCCTCCAACTCCATTAACACCAATTTTGAACTTATATCTTTTACATCTGCATTTAATAATAAAGTAATTTCTTCAATATTCATACATTCATTTTTTTCAAGCACATTATAAATATCTTCAAACTGTTTATCAATTTGTTTTTTATTTACCTTTATATTATTTACCAATTTATTATCATTTATATTTTTTGTTTCTATTTTATTTTTTCTATTTTTGCTATTATTTTCTATTATATATTCAGAATTTACTTTTTTACTTTTAATGCTCACTCTTTTAAAATTACACGTATCAAACTTATTAATAATATCTTTAACATCTGTAACAAGATTAGCACCTTTTTTTATTAATTTATTAGGGATAATTCCTTTATTATTCTCTAAACTTGAAGGTATACAAAAAATTTGCTTTCCCTGTTCTTTTGCTAGTCTAGCAGTAACACTTGTACCACTTACTATACCTCCTTCTACAACTAATATTCCTATTGAAAGGCCACTTACAATTCTATTTCTTTCCAAAAATTTCTTTGAATCTGCTTTTACATCATCTTCATATTCAGTAATAATAAGTCCATTATTCTTTAAAATTTGATTATACAAACCTTCATTTTGCCTTGGATATATATTATTTAATCCACTTGGTAAAACAGCAATAGTTTCACCTCCAGCTTCTAAAGCACCTTTATGTGCAAAGCTATCAATTCCAATAGCCATACCACTAATAATTGTTATCCCATATTCGCATAAACCTTTAGAAAACTCAATAGCCATTTTACTACCATAATTAGAACACGTTCTTGAACCAATTATAGCAATACCTAGTTTTTCTAATAATGTAATATTACCTTTACAATATAAGCATCTTGGTGGATTTTTAATTTTCCTCAATTGTTTTGGAAATTCTTTACCTTCTAAACTAATCCTCATTAAAATTCACCTCCATATTTTTTACAAAACAAATTAAGCATAATAATATTAATCTGAAAAAACGAGTTTGACTGTAAAACATTATTCACTTCAACCAATTATAGTGTGTATCTAAAATATAAATATTTAGTATCTTAAACGCCTTGGAAAACGGAGTTTTTGAAGATTCATATTATTTATGCCAATATATTTATTATAAAAACATTTAAGCTTAATAATATTAATCTGAAAAAACGAGTTTGACAGTTATTGGTATAATAAAATTAAAATTTATCTCCATACTTTCTATCTAAGCATCTATACTGAATAGACTCAGCAAGATGATTTTTTTCTATATAAACTTTCCCATCTAAATCAGCAATAGTTCTAGCAACCTTTAAAATTCTTGAATAAGCCCTACCACTTAATCCCAGTTTTTCAAAAGCAATCTCCAGCAACTTTTTGCATTCATTATTTAAAATACAAAACTCATCAATCAATTTAGGAGTCAATTCAGCATTAGAAAAAATATTTAATTTATCATATCTTAATTGTTGAATCTTTCTTGCATTATTAACTCTAATCTTAATTTCATTTGAAGTTTCATCTTTTTTAGTCCCATTTAATTTTTGATATTTCACTGCCTTAACTTCAACATGTAAATCAATTCTATCTAACAAAGGGCCACTAATTTTACTCAAATATTTATCAATCATTTTCTTTGAACATGTACAATTTTTTTCAATACTCCCAAAATAACCACAAGGACAAGGATTCATACTTGCTATCAGCATAAAATTTGACGGATAAGTTACTTTAGAATACAATCTAGAAATTGTAACAAATCTATCTTCTAAAGGACCTCTTAAAACTTCTAGAGTATTTCTATTAAACTCTGGTAATTCATCCAAAAACAGGACACCATTATGAGCTAAACTAATTTCTCCTGGTTTAGGATTTTTACCTCCTCCAATCATTGATATTGGTGAAATTGTATTATGTGGACTTCTAAAAGGCCTTTCTGTTATTATTCCAACTTTACTATTTAACATTCCAGACACACTATGAATTTTAGTAACTTCTAATGACTCTTCAAAAGTCAAATCAGGCAAAATTGATGAAATTCTTCTAGATAGCATTGTTTTACCACTTCCTGGGCTTCCAATAAGGAGACAATTATGGTTTCCCGCAGCAGAAATTTCTAAAGCTCTTTTTACATTTTCCTGACCTTTTACATCTGAAAAATCTAATAAGTCTTTATTATTTTGGCTAAATATATTTTTCATATCCAAATTAACTTTTGAAATTTGTACATTTCCATTTAAATAACCAATTAACTCTTCTAAATTATTTACTCCCACAATATCTAAATTTGTTACAACAGTTGCTTCTCTTTCATTTGCTTTTGGTAATACAACTCTTTTTATTCCCAAATTTTGTGCCTCTATGCACATTGGTAAAACACCATTAATATGATTTATTTTTCCATCTAATGACAGTTCACCAATAAATATTGTATTTTTAATGTTTTTTGTATTTATAATTTCTAAATTAGCTAAAATTCCTATAGCTATTGGTAAATCGTAGCTTGTTCCTTCTTTTCTTGTATCTGCTGGTGCTAAATTAATTAATATTTTTCTACTTGGAAATTCTATCATAGAATTCTTTATCGCTGATCTTATTCTCTCTTTTGATTCTTTTACACTCATATCTGGCAATCCTACAATTTCAAATGCAGGAATTCCTCCTGTTATATCTGTTTGTACCTCTATAAGATTTCCTTCTAGTCCTGTTAAAGCAATAGTTTTTATAATTTTCATATAATTTATCTCCTTCTTTTAAATATTATTATTTTAAATTTTTTTTGAAATATTATATTGTTTAGAAAAAAGATATATATTTCAAAGTGAGTTTGAACTGAGTAGATATTCAATTTAAGCCATTATAATGTGTATCTAAAACTTAATATATTTTAATGTGTATATTTTAAGTTATTTTTAATATTTTTATTGATTTTTAAAGATGTTTAATATAAAATGTAACAAACGAAATTACAAAAGAGTGGTGAATATATTGAACAATTCAAAAAAAAGAAAATACTATAAAAAATCAACAAAACAAACTAATCAAAAAAGCAACTTGAAGGACACGCAAATATCAAAGAAAACTTCAAATACACAAAAAGAAACAAAAAATAACAAAATTGTTAAGATGAATTCTAAATTTGAATCTCAAAATTTTATACATACAAGAAAGATAAAAAATATATTTATTATTGTTATTATAATATTTGTACTATTATTGTGTAGACTAGGTTATCTTCAATTTGTTCAAGGCTCATACTTAAAAGAATTAGCATATAATCAACAAACAATTAATCAAATAATAAGTCCAAAAAGAGGATCTATATATGATTCCACAGGTAAAGTCTTAGCTACCAGTGCATCTGTTGATACTATAACAATTAACCCTACAAGAATAAAAAATAAAGATAATGATAAGACCAAAACAGCAGAACTTAAAGAAGCTGTAGCAAAAGCACTTTCTGATATTTTTGAACTTAATTATGAAGAAACTCTAAATAAAGTAAATAGTACAGCTCAAGTTGAAACAATAGCAAAAAAAGTAGAACAAGATAAAGTTGAAAAACTTAAAACATGGATGAAAGAAAATAAGATAACTGTAGGAATAAACATTGATGAAGATACAAAAAGATATTATCCATACAGTACTGTTTTATCTCATGTTTTAGGATCTTGTGGAAATGATAATCAAGGTTTAGCTGGTCTTGAGAATGAATGGGATGAAGTTCTTTCAGGAACACCAGGTAAAATTGTTAGTTCTAAAAGTGCAAGTCAAGAAGAGATACCAAATGCAGAAGAAACATATATAGCAGCTGAAAATGGTAGCGATTTAACTCTCACAATAGACCTTAATATACAAACAATTGTCGAAAAATATTTGCAACAAGCTGTTGACAATTATTCATGTGAAAATGGTGGTAGTTGTATAGTAATGAATCCTAAAAATGGGGACATTTTAGCAATGGCAACATATCCAAATTATGATTTAAATAATGCTTTTACACCAAATTTATATGTTGCTAAAACATACAGTGGGCTAGATGTAGAAGGAAAAAATGAGGCCATTTATAAAATGTGGTCTAATAAATCTATATCTGAATTATATGAACCAGGTTCTGTATTTAAAATTATTACTTCTGCAATAGCTCTTGAAGAAAATATAACTGGTACAGATGTAAATAATGATTTTTATTGTAGTGGTTCTGAAAATGTTACAGGGATTTCTGTAAATTGTTGGGCTGATCATCCACATTATCATCAAACTTTAAAACAAGCTATGCAAAACTCTTGCAATCCAGCCTTTATACAACTTGGTAATCGAATTGGAACTCAAACATTATATAAATATTTTAAAGCTTTTGGTTTCTTTAATACAACTGGTATAGATTTACCTGGTGAAGCAAACTCAATGTTTATTCCTGAAAGTGATGTTAAACCAATTGAAAGAGCAACAATGTCTTTTGGACAACGTTTTAGTATAACACCCCTAAAAATGATTACAGCTGTTTCTGCAGTAGTTAATGATGGAATTTTAATGAAACCAAGGATTGTAAAGTCAATTACAAATACTGATACAGGAGTAATAACTACAGTTGATACAGAAGAAGTTAGACAAGTTATATCTACTGAAACATCTTCTAAAATGAAGTCTGTTATGCAATCTGTTGTAGAATATGGCTCTGGATGGAGAGGTAGTGTAACAGGATACACAGTTGGTGGCAAAACTGGTACTTCTGAACCAATAACTGGTAGAGAAGAAATTGATGGATATGTTGCATCTTTTATTGCAATATCTCCTGTTGAGGATACTCAAGTTGTATTATTGCTTACATTATACAACCCTCCAAAAGATAATCATAATGGTGGAACATTAGCTGCACCTGTAGTATCTCAAATGTTAACCGAAATTTTACCTTATTTAGGAGTACCTTCTAAAACTGAAGAAGCTGATAATGAGAATTTAAAAACAGTTATAGATGTAAGAAATAAAACAATTACTGAAGCAGAGAAAAAGCTTAAAGAATCTGGATTTACTGCAATAACTAATTCAACTAATGATAAAAATTCTACTGTTGTTGTTGATCAAGTTCCAAAGCCTGGAGCAATATTATCAGAAGACTCTATAGTTATGTTATATGATCAAACAACTAGAACTTCAACAACAGTACCAGACCTAACAGGAAAAAGTGCTTATCAAGCCACAAGTGACCTAAAAAATCTAAATTTAAATATTAAACTTGAGGGAACTGGAACTGTAGTATCTCAAGATCCTCCAAAAGGTTCTCAAGTTGATGAAGGTTCTGTAATAAAAGTTACTTTAAAACAAGCAAATAATGGACATAATTAAATTTTTGTAATGTTAGAAGTTGGAACTTATAAAACCAACTTCTAACTTTTACTCTTTTTTTTATATTATAAAAATAATAATATTTATCTGAAAAAACGAGTTTGACTTGAGTTGTTATTTATTCCATTTTCTCTTTCTCCCAATATTCTTCCAATAAAACATCTAATTGTTTTATACACTCATTTTTATTCAAAATACTCTCTAATGTATATTTATCACATCCTTTTAAATAAGAAACCCACTGTTCCTTTCTTGTAAGCTCTTTATTATTGCAATGAAATTTTGGTAACTCTATAACTTGCATTTCTAATTCTTCTAAACATACATCACCTTCATCTGATTTAACCTTTATAACTTTGTCATATTTTAGGGAATTAAAATATACGAAATCAAGAATATTTATTGTTGCAGTTCTAGCAAATTCTCGTTTATCATCATATTCTACTTGATTTAAATGAATTTGAGAATAGTATAATAACATTTTAGTTTGAATATAATATAATCCATCTATAAATTGTATTCCTACATTTATTTCTTCCTCATCTTCTGTTTTTAATCTTACATCTGCAATTCCAAAATTTTCTTCTTTTGGCAAATATAATTCTCTTTTGCTTAAATATGGATTTAGTTCAATTTTCTTAACTTCTATGTTTAAAATTGCTTCTATAAAATCTTTTAATATATCTATATTTTCTTGAGTATTTAAGATTTTTCGTAATACATAATTACTTTTTGATACAAATTTTCTATTCGTTGAAATTACCTCCTATTTGAATTTAATTACTTTTTGGATATTTTAATATCGATATAAAAACTTGATAAAATTTATTTTGATTAAAAAATATGATTAAATTATAACTTGATATTTTTTCCTTGTCAACATTTTATTAAATTTTTTTCAAAAAAATATCGCAAAATTCGACTATTTTCGATTTTTGCAATATTTTTTTGTCCATCAGGTGCATTTTTTGATTTATGCATTATTAATTAGTAGCAATATAGTATCCTACTCCTCTTTTAGTAATCAAAATTTTAGGTGCAGAAGTATCTTCTTCAATTTTTTCTCTTATTCTTCTAACAGTAACATCAACAGTTCTGATATCACCATAATATTCATAACCCCAAACTTTCTCTAGTAAAACTTCTCTTGTAACTACTTGACCGAGGTTGAGAGGCTAAAAATTTTAAGACTTCAAACTCTCTTAAAGTTAAATCCATTATCTTTCCTTTAATTTTAACTTCAAATCTATCTAAATCCAATTCTAGGTCATTTACTTTTATTACATTTTCTTCTTTAACTTGAGTATTTTCAGCAAATGATGTGTCATCTTTTCTAACACTTGCCATTTCGTTTTTTCTTAAATTAGCCTTAACTCTAGCCATTAACTCTCTTACACTAAAAGGTTTAGTAATATAATCATCAGCTCCAAGTTCTAAACCAACTATTTTATCTATTTCTGCATCTTTTGCTGTTAGCATTAATATTGGAATATTTAATTGATTTTTAACTCTTTTACATACAGATAGTCCATCTAATTTTGGTAACATGATATCTAATAACATCAAATCAGGTTTTTCTTCTAAAGCAATATTAACTGCACTTATTCCATCTGTTGCTTCTATTGTTTCATACCCTTCTTTTTTCAAATTATATACTAATACATCTATAATCGCTTGTTCATCATCAACTATTAATACTTTTTTTGTTTCTATTTCAATATTTTCTTCCACAGAAATTCCGCCCTTCCTTAGCCTTATTTTATAATATATTTATATCACATATTTTTTCTTTGTACAAGTATTTTTTTATTTAAGTTTTTGTTTTTTTTATGTTCCAATTAAGATGTGTCTCTTTTGACCAAAAATGTCCAAAGAGAAACATCCCCTTTGGACATTTTACATAATTACCTCAACATTATAAACTCCATTATCTTGCAGTTTTATTGCATTTTCAACAAAATCACCATTTAGTAACACCTTTTCTACTCCAAAATTTTTTCCATTAGGATTTTTAAACGTAATATTATAAAAACTATTTTTCCATTTATATCTGACATTATATTCTTTCCAAGATTTAGGGATACATGGTTCAAAAGTCATTATATTATTATTAACTTTAAGACCTAGTATATATTCTAAACCTGCCTTATAGTACCAACTACCAGATCCTGTATACCAAGTCCAGCCACCACGACCTGCCAAATTATTAGCTCCATAAATATCTGCTGGTATTACATATGGCTCAACCTTATATTTATTACAACTTTCTTTAGTTCTTGAATGTTCTATTGGATTTATCATCCTATAAAATTCTGTAGATTTATCACCAAATCCAAGCATAGCTTCTGCAATAATTGCCCAAATTGCAGCATGTGTGTATTGCCCTCCATTTTCTCTTACTCCAGGTAAATATGATTTTATATATCCAGGATTTAACTTTCCTTTTTCAAATGGTGGATCTAGTAATTTTATTAATCCATTTTCCTTATCAACAAGATGATTTTCTAAACTTTCCATAGATATAAATTTTTTATCATTATCACCTGCATTAGAAATAATACTCCAACTTTGTGCAATACTGTCTATTCTACACTCATCATTTTCCATACTTCCTAAAATATTACCATCATCCATAAATGCTCTCTTAAACCAACTTCCATCCCATCCATCTGTATTTAATGCTTTTTTTAGTTGTTGCATTACTTTTTCATATTTTTCTTCTTTCTCTTTTAAATCTGTTAACTCTAACATCTGTTTTCCAGCATCTACAACTTTACTTCTGACCTCTATTTCTTTTATTATCTTTATAAACCTATCTAATATATTATACAAGAAAAATCCAAGCCAAACACTTTCTCCAATTCCCTTAGTACCAACATTACTTAATCCATCATTCCAATCTCCTGAGCCTATTTTAGGAAGTCCATTTTGTCCAAAGTTAAGGCTTCTTTCAATTGCCTTAATACAATGCTCTAATATTGATCCTTTAAATGATGTTTTTTCATATTTGTCATATTTTTCATTTTGATTTTGTTCTAATTCCTTTCCAGTTAAATAAGAAGTTTCAATTCCTAATATAGAATAGTCACCTGTAAATTCTATATATTCACATGTTAAATAAACAATCCATAATAAATCATCTGAGAATTTTGTTCTAATACCTCTTCCTGTTTCATCATGCCACCAATGTTCAACATCTCCCTCTAAAAATTGATGCTCACTATGCTTTATAATTTGCAATTTTAAGATATTTGAATCAATATATTTTAATCCTATAGTGTCTTGTAGCTGATCTCTAAATCCAAATGCCCCCCCAGATTGATAAAATCCTGTTCTTGCTTGCAATCTACTTTGAATTATTTGATATACACACCATCCATTTAATATTATATTCATAGATTCTAATGGTGTATAAACTTGCATCCTATCTAATAAGTTTCTCCAATAACTTTTTACATTTTCTAATTCTTGTTTACAATTTTGTATTTTGCTATACTTATATGCAATTTTTTTACTATCTTGTACAATTTCTTCTGCTCCAAGTATAAACACTATTTCCTTTTCTGAAAAGCCATCTACTTCAATTTCTATTTCATATGCAATACATGGTTTTTTGCCTAAACTATTTTCGTTATTTAAACTTGGCTTTCTTATACTATCAGGATTTGATATTCCGCCTTCCCCAAAAAAGAATTGTTTATCTCCTGTATAACTTTTTAATTTTTCACTATTGGCTACATATATTACATCATCTTTAAACTCACTATTATATAAATTTTTTGCACAAATTATATTATTATTTGAATCATATTCTAAATTTATATATCCATTTGATTTTAATTCATCTTCTCCTAATACAGGCTTCATATAATATAAGATTTTTATTTTTTTTCTATTTAATTCTGTATTTTTTAATTTTAAAATTCCTATTTTTACACTATCTTCTTTTGGTACAAAAACATTATATTCTTGCTCTATTCCGCAATTTTTATTAATATATTTTGTATAACCAAAACCATAAATAACATTATAATTTTTCTTATTTGGCATTGGATTTAATCCTAAAGACCATGCTTCTGAGGTTTCTGTATCTTTTATATAAATTACCTCTGATGGAACATCTAAATTTGCTTGATTTCCCCATGATGTTACTCTATTTAATCTACTATTTTTATACCAAGTATATCCCCCCATATTTTCTGTAACAAGTGTTCCAAATTTTTCATTAGACATAATATGCGACCACACTGTTGGCAATCTATTTTCTTTATTTACTTTAATATAATACTCTTTTCCATCTTCTGAAAATGCACCATATTCATTATAATATTTAAGTTTTTCTGAATTTTGTAAAATATCTATATCATCTGTACTTTCATTTTTTAATAGATTTTTTTCAGGTTCATCTTCTATCATCTTATATTTTTCTAAATATTCTTCTTCTACATCTCTAAGTGCATTTTTAATTCCACCTTTACTTCCATCAATAATAATTGTAGAAATAAATTTTAATAAATTAAAATCTTCTTTACTTATTTCATTTTTATTGATTTCAAATATACCACCTTTTATATTTTTTAAATAGGCTAGTTGGCTATTTTGAATTGTTCCTTCTATTTCTTCTCTTACATAATTTTCGTAACTATGCTTTTCTTCATCTATTATTACTAACTCTGTAATAAAATTTTTAGTTCTAAAAAATTCATAAGCTTTTAATACTTCTTTAATAACATACGAATCATTAATATCTTTTATTTTTACTAAAATTATTGGTAAATCTCCTGATATACCATATTTCCACAATTCGCTTTGTTGATATTTTTGTTTTGGTAATTTTTCTAAATTTACTTTTTTCATAGGATTATTAAATAAAATATATGATAGTATTTTTTGATAATCTGTAATTTCTTTTCCTTTTATTCCTAAATATCTATTTTGTGCTTCATTTTTTGCTTTAGATAATTCAAATGATTTTTTAATATTTTCTTCTATTTTATAATTTTTTACATCTTCTAAAACCTTTTCCTTACTTTCTCCTACTGAAATTATAAAATTAATTGTAGCCTTTTGTTTTGGTTGTATTTTAATTGCTCTTTTTAAGCTTACTACTGGTTCTGTTACAAGTCCTATTTTTTTAGAAAATGGAATTGAGTTTTTAACCATTTGAGGAATACCAAAATTTCCTCTACCAATAAACTTTTCTTGATCAATTTCATATTCTAAATCCCCAATTATTTCACTATTTGTGGATAAGTTTACACACATGTACAATTCTTGTTCATTTTCATCTCGTTTTTTTCTTTTTACTAAAATACTATTTGTTTCTTCATCAAATCCAAATATTAAAAATAAATTATTAAATGCTGGATGTGCATAATCTTGTTCTTGTCTTGATAGTACTGGTTCAAATAATGATGTTATTTCTAAAATTTCTTCATCATTTCCTAAATTTTCTAATGATATTTGTCTAATTTCTATAGGTTCATCAGGGACAATTCCTGTTGTTATCTTTGTTTTAATATTGTCATTTACTACTTCCTGCTCTATTTTATCAGGCATAAAACTTATTTTATATTTACCATCATTTTTGCTATATCTTGAACTCCATATTTTCTTTGATTTTATATTTTTAATATAGAAAAATATACCTTGAGGATAATCTTCTGTTGTTTTAAATCTATTTATAATTATATCTTTGTATTTGCTGATTCCTTCACCTTTTTGGTTCATTGCAATTGAATAATCATCATTTGAAATTACATTTCCTCTAATTAGTCTTTCATCTATTTTTTTATAAGTGTTTACTATATAATCTTCATAATCAATATATTTTAGTTTTTCTATTTTTTCTTTATTTTCTTTTGTTATAATTGCTGTTTCAGGCATTCTTTCTTGTAATAGAATATTTACTGCATTTATTTCAGGATTTTTAATAAATCTTTTTTGTAAAATATTATCATTAAACAAATTGTTAATTGATAGTAATATTAAACCTTGATGATGTGCCATATATGTTTTAACGGCACTTGATTGTGTTCCTTTTTCTAATCTATCAGGTGTAAAATCTATTGCTTCATAAAATCCATATTTTCCATACATTCCATATTGCTCTAGTCTTTTTAGATTTTGATATACTTCTTTTGGATAATCTGTAATTGCTAAAATACTTCCATATGGTGCAACAACCATTTCATCTGCTAGTCCTCTTTTTAATCCAAGCCACGGAATTCCAAATGCTTTATATTGATAATTTGAATTTAAATCTTTCAAATTAAATGCTGATTCTGATATTCCCCATGGTATTTGTAATTCTTTTGCATATTCCATTTGACTAATAACCATAAATTTACATGATTCATCTAAAAGACTTCCTTTATATTTTGGAATATTAATATTTGGCATTAAATACTCAAAAGCTGTTCCTGACCAAGATATTAAACCTTTATATTTTCCAAGTGTTGTTAATGTTCTACTTAATGAATTCCAATGTTTTGCTGGTACATCTTTTTTTGCAATTGCTACTAAACTTGCTTGTCTTGCTTCAGATGCTAATAAATCATAATAAGAGTTTGTTAATTTATTATCTTCTATATTAAAACCAATTGAAAATAATCTGTGTTCTTTGTTATATAAATGTGAAAAATCTGTATTCTCTATTAATTTAGTTACAATTTCTATTAGAAATCTAATATCTGACATCTGACTTCCGACTTCTGACTTCTGACCTCCGATCTCTGACCTCTGATTTCTCCTTTAGCCAACTCTTAACAACATACAAATATCCTACAAAATTCCCACTATCTACAGTTGAAACATATCTAGGAATTAATGGCTCTTTTGTGCTTGTATTATACCAATTATATAAATGACCATTCCATTTTTGTAAACTATCTATTGTACTTATTATATTTTTTAAAATATCAAAAGCTTTTTCATAATTTATAAATCCTAAATCACATGCAGAAATTACAGCTAACATTGATAAACCAATATTTGTAGAAGATGTTCTTTTTACTATTTTATTCTTTCTATCTTCTTGATAATTATCTGGCATTAAAAAATTATTTTCATTATTTAAATAATTTTCAAAAAAACTCCATGTTCTTTTACCAATATCTAATATATAATTTTGTTCATTTTGATTTAAGATTTTAACTTTCTGAATTTCATTCTTCTCTTTGCTAATATACCACATAATTGCAGGGGCAATCATCCATAACATTCCTAAAATTAGGGCTAAAATACTTTTGTCATCAATATAAATAATTAAAGAAATTACACCTGTTATAACATTTATAAACATATTTTTATAATATGTTATAAAATCTGTTTTAGCTAACTTCTCCGCTTCTTCAGATGTCATCCATTCTAATAAATGTTTATTAGATATTATAAGTCTATATAATGTTTTTAATACTGACTTTATTGCAGAATATGCCTTATATGGTAAGCAACCTAATGCTATTATTATTCTAGCAAATATACCTTTAAAACCAGTAATTTTAGGTGTAAATGTTTTTTGTTTTTCTTCCCCTTCTTTTTTTCCTATTAAATAATTAAATAATTCTATTATATAAGGAATCATTTCAATTATTATTAATAAACTATCTATTCCTAAAATATCTATATTGTATATTTTTCTAATAATATTAATATAAATTAACGCTACTAAAATAGAAACTTCAAAAAGACTTCTTCTTAAATTATCAAAAATTTTAAATTTTGATAATAAATTTAAAGGACTTTCTCTCCCAAGCCAACCTATAATCTGCCAATCTCCCCTAATCCATCTTGAAAGTCTATTCATAAAACTTGTATATTTTATAGGATATCCATCCATTAGCATAATATCTGATACTAAACCACATCTTAAATAACAACCTTCAAGTAAATCATGACTTAATATTTTATTCTCAGGTAATCTATTATTTAAAATTTGTGAAAATACTTGTAAATCATATATTCCCTTTCCTGTAAAAATTCCTTCTCTAAAATTATCTTGGTATATATCAGAAATTGCATTTGTATAACTATCTATTCCTCCTGCACCCGCAAATATTTTTGTAAATATAGTTTTATAGCTTATATCTAAATTTATTCCTACTCGTGGTTGCATTATCCCATAACCATCAATTACTATATTTTTTTGTTTATCTATAATTGGTTTATTTAAAATATGTGCCATTGCACCAACTAGATCTAATGCAGAATTTAAAACTAAGTCTGTGTCTGCATCTAATGTAATTACATATTTTATATCTTTTATTGCATCTATATTTTCTGCCTCTTCAATTGTATTTGCTTTAAATGGATTTTTTTCTTGATTTAAAATGTATTCATTAAATTGATTTAATAGTCCTCTTTTTCTTTCCCATCCTAAATAACAATTTTCCTTTTCATTCCAAACTCTTTTTCTATATATGAAACTAAATATTGGAAAATTATCATTATGATATTTTTCGTTTAATTTTTGTACTTGTTCTCTTCCCTCTTGTATAACATCATTATCAAATTCTTCATTTTCATTTTTACTTTGTGAACAATCTCCTAATAATGCAAAATATAAGTTTTTAGATTTATTTGCCAAATAATATCTCTCTAAGTTTTCCATCATTTCTTTTACTTTTTCTTTTGATTTTACTATTGTTGGAATTACTACTATTGTTGCATGTTGTTTATCAATTCCTTCAGAAAAGTCTATTTTAGGTATTATTTTTGGCTTTACAACTTTATTTAAAATATTTTGAATAATTTGTATTACAAATTCACTTGCAGGTATTAAAAATAGAATAAAGCTTGCAATTGCTATCCAATTATTTCTAATCTGTAAATTTAATACATAGCTTAAAAATCCCGATATCACTGTTGTTAAGATTATTATTGCTAAAATATATATTTTTGTTTTATTTTGCGGAGTATCTTCTTTTTTAGAGATATATTCTAATTTATCATATAATCTATTTATTCCTTTATCTATTAAATAATATCCAATATGTGCTTTCTTATTTTCGCCTTCTTTTTCAAAGCTTTCTTGTGCTAATTCTAACATTTTTCTTGCTATATATATTTCTGATATTTTTGTTTTTTTACTTATTTCTTTTATTTTTCCTCTATAATATTCTTTTGTTTTATGATCCATTTTGCTATATACTTCTACTGGATCTCGCTTTAATATTTCTTCTACTCCATTTATTTTTTCAAATATTTCTAAAAAATTTATTCTGTGTATTTCTTTTATACTTGTTATACTGTTTCCCATTAATACTTTTTGTGTAGCTATATCAAAGTGTTCTTTTTTTATGATGTCTGATACTGTTGTTCCTAACTTTTCTACAACTTCTTCTAATATGTTTAAATACGCATTTGCTTTTTTCCCATATCTTTTTAATATATATGCCATATATTCTATAAATGGATATCTCATGTCTTGTAACATTTCTTTTTCAATCTTTTTAGTATTATTTTTGAACTTTATATCATTTTTTTCTTTGTTTTCTATTAATCTTTCTGCAATGTTTTCTGCATGATATTTTTGCATTTGACTACTATATATTTTTGCACATACTTCTGTAATTTTTTCTATTATTGCTATTTGTAAAAATATTCCTATGTTCCATATCTCATCCATGCTAAGTGTTTTTTTACTTTGATAACTTTTTAAATAGTCTTCTAGGTTTTGTGTTTCTATTTTATTTTCTGTATATGCTACTATTTCTGATGCTAATACATATATTCTTGCAAATCCTTTATATTCTCCATTTGCTATCCCAACAAAATTTATATATTTTTCTAGTGTTAGTTCTTTTTGTATTTGTTTTACTGTTTCTTCTATTATATAAAAATTGTCTAATAACCATTCTCCTGCTGGATGTATATTTATTCCTAGTTTTAGGTGTTCATTTAATTGGTTATATACTTCTTCTATGGCTTTATAATTTTCTATTAATTGTGGTATTGGATATGTTTCTTTTTGCGATTTTGTTGTTGTATTATGGCTTGCTGCTATTTTTTCTAAGTGGTTTTCTAACTGACTTTTTTCTAGCATCGCTCCTGTTATTTTTAATTTTTTGTTTTCTTTCAAAAAAATTCCACTCCTTGCTTCAATAAGTTTTTCTTATTGTTTGCTAAAGAGTGGAAATTTATTCATATAATAGAAAGTTGTTTGAACTTTCTATTGTATGTATTTTTATAATTGTAAGCTAATAATTCAATTTTCTTTTATTGAACTATTTCTTCATTGTCAAAACCATCTTTTACTATTTCATCATCTTGTCTTAAACATTCTACTTTAAGTGTATTATATATTCTCTCTTTTTCTTCTTTTGTCTTTCCTTCTATAAAGTCCATTTTATTTTTAGCTTCTAATATTTCTTCTCTATCATAATTCATAACTATTTTTGTGTCTATATTTATTATTTCATAATTTACTTTTCCTACTGATCCTATTATCTCATTTGTTTTATTATTTATAATTACATATATTTCACTTATTTTTGTTTTATCTCTTGCACTATCTGTTATGTAATAATCTATAGGTGAATTTGATTTATAATTTTGCACATATGTTCCATCATTCATAACTCCTAATACTTGTGGCTTACTTTCTATTAGTGATATATCATCAGGTGTTAAATCTGTTCCATATTTTTCATTATATTGTAATACTAATTGCAACAAAGCTCTATCTGTACTTTCAAATGTTGTCTCTTCTTCATTTTTTTGTGTCATCTCTTCAGGTATTTTAAATTTTATACCGTTTTTAAATGTTTCCTCTTCTTTATTTATGTCATTTGAAAGTTCTGTTTTATTTTCTCCTTGATTATGTTTATCACCTTTATCTCCTAATAAAAAAGCACCTCCTGCAGTTGTAATTCCTAGTGCAGCAAGTATTGCATATATTTTTAATTGACCTTTTTTTATAATTCCTTGTTCTTTTTCTTTTTTCATTAAATTTACCCCCATAATTATATAATACACTATTTTATAGTGGTTTGTCAATCGTTTTACATAATGCTTGATTTTTTTATAAAAACATGGTATAATTAATATAGAATTAAATGCATACAAGGAGGAATTTTCAATGAATAACTTCTACATTCCACCTACAGGTGTAGAAAATGGACGGAACAACAACAGTGGTATAGATTTACCAAATACGTTAAATGAAGAACTATTAAAAAATGCCTCAATTGCTGATGTAACAATTATGAGGAAACTTGTAAGCTTACCTATAACACCCTTGGAAAAATTTCTTTTGAGCAAATTGTATAAAAACAATTTGGTTGAAGAAAAACAATTAAGAGATTATGTATTCTTAAATCCTCCAGGGAAAGTTATATATTTCTTATTAAAAAATGAAGAAATTCCAATAGAGAATATAACTTCACGACGCGAAGCAATCATATCGCTTAAAGTATCTCAAAGTTACTTAAGTAGTTGCAAGTCAACTATCGAGAAATACTTTAATATACGTGTTACGTACAGTAGGGCAGAAGAAATCTTAACAATAAAAATAATTAACAGAAAATACTAACTGTTCATTATGGAAGCGGAAGCTCTTGTAAGAGCTTCCTATTTTCCATTATATACTATAATTCTTTTTAACCATGAGAATATAGTTTTCCTCCAATATCTATAAAAAATATATAATAAATGTTTTTTATTATTACACCTATAATTCTACCTAAAATAGGACTATTATTAGTATATAATCTCATTATTGCTAATTTATTATTATATTCTTTAGCTTCAAATCTATCTTTAAACTTTGATGGTATTTCTTTTTTTATTCCCAATTCTTTTACTTCAACAAATTCAAATCCTATATTCTTATTTCTATTCCTTATTATATTATAAGTATCAGATGATAATTCTCTTATTCTTTTTAAAAATTGCAATTGGTATTGTTCTTCAAAATTTTCTTCATATACTATATATGAAAAATTAAATTTTAAAAATTGTGGTGAAAAACAATTTACGCAAGGCTTTTGAATTTTTCCTTTTTGTTTTATTCCCATTATGCAATTATCTCTTTCTTAAAATAATCCTCAATTAAATCATTATCTATTTTTTGACCTAATCCTTTATTTCTTTGAGTTATATCCCATGGTGTGTTATCCTCATGTGTCATTTGTCTTAATTGCCAAGCTGTATATATTGCAAAATTATTATATGTTAAATTTAATATTTCTAATACTTCTTTATTATTTTCAATTTTAGTTACAATTTCTTCTGCTTGTTTATCCATTTTTATTTCTATATTATTTCTTCCAAATTTAGAAAAATTCCCATAAACTTCTTTTATAACAGGGCCATGTTGCCATGCTTCAATATTTTCTTCAAATAATGGTTTACTATACATTCCTAAACTTATACCTTGTGCATAATATAATAATTTCTGTAATTTTAAATGTGTTATTCCTTCATATACCTCATAATCATCATTTGTTGCTTCATGCTCTCTTATTTCTGCATTATTCTTTAATAAAAACCATGTTGCTATTTCTAATGCACTATACATAAACTATTCCTCCTTATTTATTATGTTCTTTATATTTTTTTAACATAAAATACAATTTATACTATTAATATTATATTCTAGTAAATTATGAATGTCAATATTTTACAAACATATTTTTGTATTTTAAATAAATTTTATATATTCTTTATCATTTTTCGACAAATTTCATATTATATATTAAACAAACAATTTGTTTGAAAAAAAATGAAAGGAAGAAAAAATATGGAAATGGAAAATAAAAAACCTTGCTGTCCAATTATAGATGTAGATGGAGTTGTATCAGGAGGAAAACAATTTGACTTAGATATAACATTACCAGAAGATAATAGAGATGTAATTTATGGAGTTATCAAAAACTGTTTCAAAGAGCCAGTTCGTGATGCAGTTGTTAAATTAACAGAAATCGTTTATGAATGTGGAAAAGAAGAAAGAAGACCTATTGGTCATACTTTTACAGACAAAGAAGGAGAATTTGTATTTGGACCACTTTGTCCTGACAGACATTATGCAATACAAATTTGGGCTAATACTACTAAAAAAATCAAAATATGTGCAAAATGTCATCATGAAGGAAAATGCTTAAAAGGTGATAAACACGACAAATGTGATTGCTTTATAGATGATAAAAAACCATGTTTTGGCGATGACAGATGTGAAGAATGTTCAGAAGAAGAATGCTGTGAATAAAAAATTTATGGGAGTTATAAAACTCCCATTTTCTTTGCAAATTGTTTACCCTTTTTAATCATTTTATTTTTGCTCATCATATTATTATCATTATACATTAAAAGTATTCCAGTTGTAATAAGACCACCAACTAATAAACCCTTTGTAAATTTCATTAAAATCACCCTTTCAATTATTATTAAATTACATTAAAATTCTTAAAAAGCTCAATCTTTTTAATAATCCATTTATTATTTATTTTTGCTCAATTTCACTTTTTTATTCTCTTTTATAATGGTATATATTTCATGAATAGCAATAATTGCCAAAAATATGCCAAATAGCCTTCTTAAAGTTTTCACATCAGTTTGAAATGATAAATTAGCACCAATGATAGCTCCTAAAATACCAAAAATTGAAATTAATGTTGCTAATTTTAAATCAATATATTTATTTTTTAAATTTACTATAATAGCCACAATAGATGTTGGTATAAAAAAGACCAAATTTGTCGCTTGTGCTATATGTTGATCTAGTCCACATATAAATGTAAGTAAAAAAATTAAAATAGTTCCTCCACCCATTCCAGTTCCACTTACAATTCCAGAAACAGCACCTATTAGTATTTCTCTCAAGAATAACACCATTCCTTTCTAATTGTGTTTTTTATCATTTAAAATTTTTTTAAATATATCCTCAGCTATTTGAGTTATACAATTATCACATCTTAACATTTGATTTATTATTAATTTTCTTAATTCTTCATCTTGAATATTATCTGCTAGATCCATAAACTTTTGTAATTCAAACAAATATTGCTGATTTTTATTTTTCCATATACTACTATTATCACTATTATTTAAGTTATTCATTATTTTACAATTACCTCCATTATTATGAGAACATAATTTTTTTATTTGTATTATCAAATAAAACTTTTATATATTTTCTTAGTTATATATTAACTTACATTTTTTGACTTTTTTCTTTTTTTTCATGAAATGTCTTTTTTATTTTATGACACAACAAAAATTTTTTATCAAAGTATCATTTTAAGTGATACATATATCAAGAAAACAGTAAAAGCTATTTTTAAATATTTATCTGGAAGTTTCTTTAATAATTTAGCTCCAAAATATCCACCAATTGCACCACCAATTGCACATAAAATGGCAACATTCCAATTAATATAATTCTCTTTATAATAGAAAAAACTACTAGTGATTACCATTGGTAAAATACAAAATACTGATGTTCCCCTTGCTTTTTGTGGTTCCATATTTAGCAAATATATAAAGGCTGGTACTAATATTAGACCTCCTCCTGTTGAAAAAAATCCACTAATAAGTCCTGCCAAAAATCCTATTATTACTTGTTTAATAATATTTACTGACATAATAAAAAACCTACTCTCTAAAAGTAGGTTTTCCATATTTTTGTATTTTATTCAATTTAAATGTTACTATTCTATATTTTCATCCTTTATATAATATTTAGTTCCAATCATTATATCAGGCAAATATTGTTGTTCAACCCAATGACCTTCAAAATCATGAGGATACAAATAACCCTCACTATATCCTAATTTTTTCATATCTTCAACAGGTGCATTTCTTATATGCATTGGTATTGTTCCTGTATCTTTACTTGATACATCTTCAAGTGCTTTATTTATCCCTAAATATGTAGCATTAGATTTTTTTGATGTCGCAATATGCACTGCTGCTTCTGCTAATATTATTCTTGCCTCTGGCATTCCTACCATATGAACAGCCTGCATTGCAGAATTTGCTACAACTAATGCATTAGGATTTGCCATTCCAACATCTTCTGAAGCACATATTACTATTCTTCTTGCTAAAAACATTGGATCTTCTCCTCCATTTAAAGCTCTTGCTAAATAAAACAATGTAGCATCTGCATCAGATCCTCTCATAGATTTTATAAAAGCACTTATATTATCATAGTGACTATCTCCATTTTTATCAAATACTGCTTTTCTAGTTTGTATACAATTTTTAATAACTTCATCAGTTATATGTATAAATCCATCACTTTTCATACTTGTTGTAAGTACTGCGATTTCCAATCCATTTAATGCAGTTCTTACATCTCCATTTGATATTTTAGCAAGTTTCTTTAATGTTTCGTCTTGTACCTTTATATTATATTCTCCTAATCCATCCTTTCTTTCTATTGCATTTTGTAATACTTGATATATATTTTCATCTGTTAATGGTTCTAATTTTATTACCATTGATCTTGAAATTAAAGCTTTATTTACTTCAAAATATGGATTTTCAGTAGTTGCTCCTATTAGAATTATCAAACCATTCTCTACATAAGGAAGTAACGCATCTTGTTGCAATTTGTTAAATCTATGTATTTCATCTATAAATAAAATGCTTTTTCCCATTGGATTTATCATAAAGTTTTTTGTTTCCTCTATTACTTTTTTTATATCTGCAACACCTGCTGTTACTGCATTTATTTTATAAAACTTATATTTTGTTGTTTCACTTATTACTTTTGCAAGTGATGTTTTCCCACATCCAGGTGGTCCAAATAAAATTATACTAGATAATCTATCTGCTTTTATAGTTCTATATAATATTTTATCTTTTCCTAAGACATGTTCCTGACCTATATATTCCTCTAACGTTCTTGGTCTAATTCTATATGCTAATGGTTCATTATTATTCATTTTGCTATACCTCTTTTTTATAAATTATTTATATTAATTTCAAAAAAAGGAGTTTGACCATGGGTCGTTTTTCACTTTGTGTTGCGAAATTCAAACTTTCATAGTGTTTCCTATTTTCCTAAAATTGCTAATCCTTTTCTTATTAAATCTTCTGTTGATAATTCCTTTTTATCTAATTTATCAAAAGCTTTTTCAATCTCTTTTTTATTATAACCCAATACTTGTAGTGCAGCAATTGCTTCATCAACTTTTTCATTATTCTCTATTGCAACTTCTACTTTTGATTTTGTACCTTTTGTTGCTTTTGTTAGTTCTTGTATTTGTTGTTCTTTCTTTATTTTATCTTTTAATTCTAATATTATTCTTTGTGCTGATTTTGCTCCTACTCCTGGTATTTGTGTTAGTGTATTTATATCTTCTGAAATTACTGCTAAAGCAAACTCTGTTGGTTCACATACAGCAAGCATTGAAATGGCTGTTTTTGCACCAACTCCACTTACTGATATTAATAATTCAAACATTCTTAATTCTTCTAATGTATTAAAACCAAATATGCTAATATCATCTTCTCTAACTTTGTAATATGTATGTACTTTGACATTTTCTCCTATGTTTCCTAATTTGTCTATTCCAGTTTCTGACATATATATCTTATAACCTAATCCTCCTACATCAATTACTATATATCCTGTCATTTTCATTTCTAATTTTCCTTTTATATATGCTAACATAGACATTTCTTCCCTTCATCTTAATATTTTATTTAATTTTTAGTTTTTTAATTTATAAAATTGATTACAGAAAAAAGATATTTTATATTTCAAAAAACCAAACTTAAAAATTTTTATTTTGAATATTCTTATTATTTGGCATATATATTTATATATCGTAAAAATACGTTGCTTCTAAATCTGCTTCATGCATTAATAATGCAAGTGGATATTTTTTATATGCAGCTCCTATTGTATTATATAATTCTTTTGGTTCTGTATATCCCATATGCCAACGTATTGCATATTTTTCTTCTGGTGTTAATTTGATATATTCTGTAATCATCATTACTGATTTTTCACCATGTCCATATGGTATTGTGTCATCTACTGTATAATATGGTACTTTTTCCCATACTCCTAGTGCATTTTTTGCATTTCTATAATCTATTTTATAAAAATTTGCTTTACATAAATCATGTAATAATGGTACTAAGATTAATGTTTCAGTATTTACTTCTATTGGTTCTATATTTGTTTCAACTTTGTGTTTTAATATTTCATATACTTTTAAACTGTGTTCTACTAATCCCCCTTCATGATCTCCATGAAATCTTGTACTTGCTGGTGCTTTGAAAAAGTCTGTCTTTTCTATAAAATCTATTAATTCTTCCATTCCTTCCCTTTTTACTTGTTTTAATAGTTCTAAAAATTGTTCTTTCATTTTTCCCATCCTTATTTGTTTTTTCTTTCTTTTTTGCATATTATATATTTATAAATGTTAAATGTCAATACTTTATGCAAATTTTTGTTTGTATAACTACAAAAAGATAGTTTTATAAATTAATACTATTGAAAATGCTGAAATATAAATAGTTATGTAGTATCGAGTGTAACTGGAAGATGTTTAGAAATTCTTATAAAATATAATGAGGAAGTGTTCACGTTTCCTTTAATATATGGCTTTGTTCGTCCGCCAAAATGCAAAGCATTTTGTGTGAAATTTTTATATTATAGAAATTCGAGGAATTTTCTATAATATAAAGAGGCTCATTATATTTTTTAGAATTTCTTAATATCTGTAAGGCTAACCGAGATACAAGTAAATATTTATATACCAGCATTTTCATTAAATAACAAAATCAAAACCATTTTCTAATATTATTTACAAAATAACATCTTTATTCTATCAATAGCTTCAATAGTATTCTCTCTAGTACCAAACGCAGTTAATCTAAAATAACCTTCTCCATGAGGACCAAAACCGCTACCAGGAGTACCAACAACATTTGCTTCATTTAAAAGTTTATCAAAAAACTCCCAAGATGACATACCATTTGGAATTTTAAGCCAAACATAAGGAGAATTAACGCCACCAAAAACAGTAAATCCTGCTTCTTCTAAGCCATTCTTTATTATTTTAACATTTTCTAAATAATAATTTATATTTTCTCTAATCTGTTTTTTACCCTCTTCTGAATAAGTTGCCTCAGCAGCACGTTGTGTTATATAAGATACACCATTAAATTTAGTACAAGTTCTTCTATTCCATAATTTATTTATACTAACTTCTTCTCCTTTTTTTGTATATCCTTTTAATTCTTTTGGAATAACAACATAACCACATCTTAAACCTGTAAATCCTGCTGTTTTTGAATAGCTTTTAAATTCAATTGCAACATCTTTTGCACCATCTACTTCATAAATACTATGTGGTATATCTGTTTCTGTTATAAACGCTTCATATGCTGTATCATATAATATTATTGATTTATTGTCTCTTGCATAATCTACCCATTTTTTTAATTCTTGTTTATTTAGTGTTGTTCCTGTTGGATTATTTGGAAAACACAAATATATTAAATCAACTTTTTCTGATGGAATTTTAGGTTTAAAATCATTTTCTTCTGTTACTGGTAGATATACTATTTCTTCATATATTTCTTTTTCTTTATTATATTTCCCGCTTCTTCCTGACATAACACTTGTATCTATGTACACAGGATATACAGGATCTGTTATTGCAACTTTGTTATCTTTATCAAATATATCAACTATATTTCCACAATCACATTTAGCTCCATCTGATACAAATATTTCATCTTTGCTAATTTCAATTCCTCTAGATTTATATTCATTTTCTACTATAGAATCTCTTAAAAAGTCATAACCTTGCTCAGGTCCATATCCTCTAAATCCATCTGATGTTCCCATTTCTTCTACTGCTTTGTGCATCGCTTCTACACATGCTGGTACTATTGGTCTTGTTACATCTCCTATGCCTAATTTAATTATTTTTTTATTTGGATTATCTTCTGTAAATTTAGCTACTTTTTTTGCTATTGTTGAAAATAAGTAGCTTTCTTGTAATTCTAAAAAATTTTCATTAATATTACTCATAATACCCTCCAAAAATTTATAATATTTAGCTAATATAATAAAGTTCCTTCAAATACAGTTACAGCTGGACCTGTCATATAAACATGATTATCTTCATTATTCCATTCTATCTTTAAAGTTCCACCCAATAGCTCTACATTTAGGTCTCTATCTGTCAAATCATTTAAACAACAAGCAACAGCAGTTGCACATGCTCCTGTTCCACATGCTAGTGTTTCACCTGCACCTCTTTCCCAAACTCTCATTTTAACATTATTTCTATCCACTATTTCTATAAATTCTACATTTGTTTTATTTGGAAACACTTCATCAATTTCTAATATCTTTCCATATTTTTGAATGTCAAATCTCTCTGTATTTTCTACTATTGTTATTGCATGGGGATTTCCCATTGATACACATGTAAATTTAAATTCTATTCCTTCTGCTTTTAATAGTAAATTTTTAACAGGTTTTTCATTTGATATTACAGGTATTTTTTCTGCTTCTAATATTGGTTCACCCATATCAACTTTTACTGTTTCTACTTTTCCTTCTTTAACATTTAATTTTAATGTTTTTATTCCTGCTAATGTTTCAATTCTTACAGTAGTTTTATCTGTAAATTCTTTATCATATACAAATTTTCCTACACACCTAATTCCATTTCCACACATTTCTGCTTCGCTTCCATCTGAATTAAACATTCTCATTTTAAAGTCAGCTTTTTCACTTTTACATATTAATATTAGTCCATCTGCTCCAATTCCAAAGTGTCTATTACTGACAAATTGAGCTAGTGATGATTCTTGTTCTATTTTTTGATTTATTGCATCAATATAAACATAATCATTCCCTAGCCCATGCATTTTTGTAAATTTAATCATAAAATCACCTCTTATAGGTATTAATAACAGGTAAAATATAATTATATTTTACCTGTTTCGTATTCTATCATAATATATTTTATTTGTAAATAAAATTTTTATGTCCAAAAGGAAATGTCGTTAGTAGTTAATGGATCTTACATAGTATTTAATAAAATTGTTGATATATCAATATTGATTAAACTTTAAGTATGACCGAAATAGCATTAGAAATTTTTAAAATAGACCTGTGAAGGATCCTGTCTTTGGGTAGAGTTGCAGGGCTATTTTTAGAATTTCTTAGGCGTTGTGAAAGGTAATCGAAAAGTTGAAGAAATATTTATATATAAACAATTTCAATAGTAATATTTTTCAAAAGCATTAACCAGTAAGGAAACGTTCCCAATTGACAAATGGACATTATATTAAAACAATCTCTGTTCCATTTCTAATATCAGTATCTTTAACTCTAGAATTAATATCATAAGCATTACCTGTAAGCTTATTGTACAAAATAGGCATCTCATTTGGTTGATACTGACCCTCTTCCAATTCATTAACAGCCTTAGAAAGCAAAATAATTATATTATAAATCTTTTTATTTAGAGGAAGCCAAATCTCATACTGTTGTTCTAAAATTGGAACAAATAATTTTACTAAAACTTTATTCATTTTCATCACCATTTTCTTTCATACCTACAAGTTTTATCATCTTTGCATAACCATCTTCTATTACATATCCATAACTGCAACCACAATAATTAACTAAATCTGCCCTATCAGAAGTTACATTTATTAAGAATTGATCTTCAATTCCATCTCCTACCCAAATTCCACTTTCCTTATTTACAAAGTTTTTATACCATTCATCATATTCATGATTTTTAAGTTTATTTGGATTTTCTATTATTATAAAATTATATTCTGCACTTTCTTCTACTTTTTTAAGAACTTCGCAAAACTCAAATTCATCTATTTCTGCATTAGCTAAAATTTTATCAATTCCTATAATCACACATAAAGAATTTTTACCATCAGGAGCTTCTACTTTTTTATCTATTTCTTGTATTAAATTATTATATGCTCCTTTTATTCCGCTTCTTTTATTTTGCATTGCTTTCTCTGCATCTAAAATACTAACATTAATATTTTCTAATTTATTTATTTGTTCTAATACATATGTTGAAAACTCAATTGCATTATCCATATTTTTTGATGTTATAATGTTCATAAAGTTCTTTGTAAAATCATATGTGTATATTTTAAGATCTTTTCTTGTCATTCCAACTGGTACTTGTTTTAAATCTACTAAATAATTACTTACATCATTTATATAAATTCTATTTGGTATTGTTGGTATTGGAGTAGCTTTTAATTTATTTGATTTATTTAGTTCTTTTATTTTTTCCTCTATTAACATATTATAATTTACATGTTCACATATTTTTGCAGTTTGAAATTCGAAAACTTCATTTCCCTCAATATTTATTAATCCTCTTCCAAATATGTGTGCTGGTTTCTTCTTTCCTACATTGTCAAAAATGTTACAATATTCATCTTCACTATTTAGTTGCAATGCTACTTTTCGACCAAAGTTTTGTGATAGACGATACCTCATATCATTATATGTGCTTACAGTTGTAACAAACATTACACCACATTTTAAGCCTTCTCTTGTTATTGTTAGTAATAATTCATCAAATTTATCTTCATAACTTTCAGAAAATGCTTCATAGTTATTTATTATTACTACAAGTATTGGCATTTTTTCTTTTGATGATTTTATATATATACTGTAATCTCCATTATAGTCAGATAAGATTGTTTTTCTTGATTTTATTTCTTTTTGTAGCATTTCAAAAAATCTATCTAATTTTTCATCATCTCCATTAAATACTACATCTCCAACATGTGGGGCATTTGCATATATTTTTAATGCTTCACTTCCAAAGTCTAATATATAAAATTGTACTTGACTTGTTGTATAAGTAGTCATTAAATCATATATCATTGTACTTAATAATGTTTCTTTTCCACTTTCTGCATTTCCATATATAATTATATTTTCTTTATTTAATAAATTTGATTTTACTATTCCTTGTTTCTGATTTGATGGATCATCATATTCTCCAAATGCTACTTCTATTTTATCATTGTCTACTTCTACATTATATTTCTTTCTTAATTCTTTTACATATATTGTATCAGGAATATTTTCTAACCATAAATTAGTAGTTCTAATTTGTTCTTCCTCTGCTAAATTACACATGTATTTTACTATATTTGTTAATTGTTCTCCTGCATTGTTCATCATTTGTTGTACTGTATTATCTATCTTTTTTATTGGCAATCCTATGTTAGATATAAATTCAATAGAATTATCTACTTTCTTTTTAATTACTTCTGATGGAAAATATGATGCTCCTGCCCAACCTGATTGTCCTAATGTAAAGTATTCATCATTTCCAACTTGTAAATAAAATTGTCCTGCATTTTTCAAGTTTGATGCATCAGGTTTTTTAATAACATCAAAACTATCTTGCGCATCTTGAACTTTTAAACATACTGCAAATCTACTGTTACTTTTAATTTGGTCATTTACTATACCTGCTGGCTTTTGTGTTGCTAATATAAGGTGAACTCCTAAGCTTCTACCTATTCTTGATACACTCATTAATTCATCCATAAATTCTTCTTGTTGTTGCTTTAGCTCTGCAAATTCGTCACATATTATTAATAAATGTGGTATAGCTTCTTTAACTACTCCTTCATGATATAATTTTTGATATTTATATATATCTATTGTTCCTTCATCTGTCATGTTTCTTGCTTCATTAAATATTACTTGTCTTCTTCTTAATTCACTTTGTATTGATGTTAATGATCTTTGTAGTCCATTTGTATCTATGTTTGTAATTGTTCCTACTAAATGGGGTAATTTAATATCATTTTTTTGGAATGCTCCTGCTAGTCCTCCACCTTTATAATCTATTAGTAAAAATGATACATCTTTTGGATGATAATTTATTGCTAATGATAATATATATGTTATGATGAATTCACTTTTTCCTGAACCTGTTGATCCTGCAATTAATCCATGTGGTCCATGGAATTTTTCATGGACATCTAGCACTATAGAATTTCCTGAGCTATCAATTCCTATTGGTGTTTTTAATGATAATGTGGAATCATTTCTTTTCCATCTATCTAAAATATTTAATTGCTCTATACGCCCTACATTAAACATTTCTAAGAATGTAAAGCTTTTTGGCAATGATGAGCTTCCTACTGTTTTATATCTTATTGGAATATTAGATAATATTTGACATATTTTTTCAAATGGTATGTTATTTATTTGCTCTAATTTAACTTTTCTTTGTGTTGATGATGATATTTCATTATCAAATAACATACCTTCGCCATTTTCAATACTTATAAATGTTTTACATTCATTTGGTAATTGAACCAAGTCTTGTGTAATACATAATAAACTAAATCCTATATTTGTTTTTATTTTTAACATTTCTGTTATAAATCCTAAATTTTCTATTTGTTTATAATCATCTGTAATAATTAAATAATATGGTGAAAATGATTTATAATTTGCATCTTGATATTCGGTTCTGCTTTTTAAAACTTCTTCTAAATATCTTGATATTTCCTTCATATCTTCATAGTCTTCTGCAAAAAATCTGATCTGTTTTGTATCATCCCACACATGTGGCAACATTTTTACATATTCCCATATTTTTAGCTTGTCCTTTTTTAGGAAAAATACTAATTTTAAATCTTCATAACTTTGAAATGTGATTAATTGCAAAATTATATTTTGTATATATCTTTCTTTTAATTCTTTATCTTTTAATATAATTGCAGATATATTCTTTTCTGCTAATGAAGTTACTATTGGTGTATCTTCTATAAATTTTGATTCTTTTACTATATTACTTACTATTTCTCTTAAATTGTCATCTTCCATTTGAAACTGTTCTTCTGGATAATTTACATCTATTTTTAATGGTACATCTCCTATTCCAATTCTTAATGAAAGAAAATCATGATCTTCGATTTTTCTTTCCCAAAGTCTTGAATTTTTGTTTAAAATTATATTAGCACATTGTTCTCCTGATGGATAATTTTCAAAAAGTATTTCTTTTTGTTTGTCCATTATATTATTTATTGTCATAATTTTTGAATTTAGATAGTGTTTATATCTTTTCTGTCTCTTTTCTTCATATTTAATTTTTTGCCTTTTATCATATTTTACATTTACAAATGGTATAAACAACATTGCAATAAGCATTACACCTGCTGTTATTAATGCAATTACTGTTTCTTGTGTTGATGCAGTCCCATTTGCTTTTCCTTGTATAGCTGTTATTATGGAGATTATCATCATTACTCCCATTGATAGTGATGAACCAAGCACTAATAATAATGGGGTTTCTTGCTTTTCTTGTACATGTGGTGGTGCATCTATTTTTACTTTTTTGGTTTCTATTAAATTTGTTATTCTTGGTGCTCTAGAGTAATAATCTTCATCTTTATATATTTCTATTTCCCCATCTTCGTCTATTTCTATTTTATTTATTTGTGGTATATTATTTTGTATTTTACTTTTTTCAAAGTAATTTCTGTTATATGTGACATTTTCTTGTGTTTGGTTTATATATATGCTATCTTTCATCATGATGATTTTTAAGCCCATTATAAATATTACATCTCCATTTGTTAATTCCTTTGGTTGGTTTAATACAGGCATATTATTCACAAATACTGCATATCTTTTGTCATAGTTTTCTATTATCCATTTTCCATTATTTTGTTTAATAACTGTATGAACATCTAATAATAAGGCATTATTATATATTATATGATTATTTCTACCACTTCCAATTGTAAATCCTTGTGTATTTTTTATGTCTAAATGTATGAAGTCTTTTTCATATACTTCTGCACAATATAAAATGTATACTTCACTAGAATTTCCTATTTTTACTGCATACATACTATTTTCTTTTAATGTGATTTTATTTAATGTGTTTCCTGTATCTTGCTTTACGGCACATTCTTCTCGTGTTATTATTAAACTTTTTGGATTGATCATTTTGGCGTAATTGTTTGTTGTTATTTGCCAATTTTCTCCGTTTCCTTCAATGTTTATTATCTTCTTTTCTTCTTTGCTAGATTTATCACTAATCCAATAGCTTCCAATTGGTTTTTTTGGTAAATTTATTCTATTTATTTCTTCTTTACCTATTAATGATACTTGCAACCCCCTTTATCCTCCTTTCACTTCGCTTCGCTTCGTTCATCGTCATCCAAGATTTTTTTCAAAAATCTTGTCTGCCAAATCTTTCCTATAGTAAGTTACAAATCCAGTGTGCGCTAGCTTAACTGGATTTTTTTTAATTTATTTTATTGTGCCTATATTATGATTATTTTTTATTTTTTCCTGCTAATAAATCTGTCTCTACCAATCTTTTTAGTGTTTCCTTAAATTCTTTTTCTTCTTCATCTACTAATCCTAAATGATATATTTCTTCTATTTGTTCATGATCAAATAGACATGTTTGTGTTGATGATAAAAATCCCTCTGGATACATACATCCACTATAATCCCATACTTTTCCTTGTTTTTCTTGGTCTATTGCACAGAAGCCTGTTATCATTACTCTTTTACTTCCTCCTTTTAACATTGCTACTGTTCCTATTGGTAAGTATTTTTCTTGTATTTTTTCTCCTTCTGTTTTCTTTTCAGCTACTTTCTTTGTTGTTTTTGCTCCTCCTTTTGTTGTTTTCTTTGCACTTTCTTTTTCTTCCATTTTATCTTTCCTCCTCATTTTTTTAATTTTCTTTATTTTTTTAATTCTATGTTATTATTGTTAATTAAAAAGTTCATTTACTCTTGATGTTACTGTTCTAGCTTTATTTGCTTTAATTAAATCCATTTGATGATCTAATCCTACTTTTAGAGAATATAAACTAGATAACATCTTACCTTGTACAGGTAATAAATTTTCATCAAAAGTATCAAAAATTTCCTTTGATACTTCTTTATATTGTAATTTTCTATTAACTTTATCTAAAACAAAATATGCTTTTTCTGCCTGTAATCCCATATCTTTAAATTTAAATTCTCCATTCCATAAAAGAGCTTGATCATCTTTAAATCTATACCTAAAATTATCTAATACATCTTCAGTTGTTTTTATTCTTACAGCTGTCATTTTCTTTTCTATTTTATCTAAATTCAATGCTACATCTCCAACTGAAGGTGTACCAGCAAAGAAAAAGCTTGAAGGTTTACCATATGACATCATTGCTCCTGTTTTTTTAACGTATCCTGAAGATATTATAGCATCAACTGAATTCTCAGAAGTAAAATGTAATATTCCTTCTTTAAGAGCTTTATTCTTAAGTGAAATATTTTTTGATAGACTTTCTTTAAATATTTTATTATATATTCCTACCATAGATAGTGGTATTTCTTTTGTAATTGTCTTAAATACACTAGTTTGTTTTGCACCAGTTTGTTCTATTGCATTTTCAAGCATATCATTTCCTTCATTATTTAAATTTACCTCCCCATTTTCAATATTCTTTTTTTTAATTGTTGATGAACTTGTATTTAACTCATGGAAGTTTGTATAATTATAAATTTTTCCATTTACATTTATAATCAAAGCATTTGGATTATCAAATTCTTCCAAAAAGTTAGGTGGCAATTCATCTAAACTATTTACTTTTAATTCATATATACGTTCCTTATTTGTATGGTACTTTGCATCAGCTATTTTTTGTTCTATAGTTAGTTCACTCCTTGAATTAATAGTTCCTGGTAATCCATTAGGATATTTAGCATTTACAAATGATACTTTTTCTCCTTTTACGAAAAAAAATACACTTTCTGGATTTTCTATTCGATCAAATAAATCTTTTGGTATTTGATCTAAACTATCAACTGATATTCCGTAAAAACGACCTTTCATTGTATGATAATTTGCTAGCTCTATTTGCTCATCAAAATTTATTGTATTTGTATTTACATCTATATTACTTGTGACTTGGCCTGACATTGATGAATTTGCTTGTTTTATAATTCTTGAAGAATCCAATACTCCATTAGAATCACATCCAATAAATCCAACATTGTATTTTGGATCTATACTATAAACTCCTAATTCCGAATTATACTTTAACATATCTTCTAGTGAAGTACCTTTTGGAACCTTGACTATCATTGCTCCATCAATAGCATTACCACCTTGACTAAATCCATTAGCTCCTTTTAACTTGTCGACTAATCCTAATAATCCTGTGCCAGTAACATCTGTTACTGTATTTCCTAAATCAATATCTGAAATATTTCTAGTTGTACTATTAACATTATTCATTCTACTTGCTGCATTTCCATTACAATATATACCATTTTGCATGATTGACTCTAAATCTTTACTATGAATTGTCTTTACAAAAATCTGACTATCATCATCAAATAATCCTTTAAGGAATTTTCCTGTATTTTCATCTAAGAAACCTTTAGAATTTATATTATTTAAGATTTTACTCATTTCTTCTTCAGTAAAAAATCCTTGTCTAAGTTTTGCCTTAAAAAAGTCTCCTAAATCATTAGTATTAAGTTGAAATCCATGTTCAGGATCAATAATGTTAACATCAATATTCTCATTAGAATTAACTTTTTTAGTTTTTAAATTTATTGTTTCTCCTCCAATTGAACCAATTAGTCCAACACCAACACTTGTAAGAACAGACTTCCAAGCACCTTGCTCCATCCAAGATTGTTCTAAACTTTTATCATGAACTAAAGCATCTACCAATGTTCTATAAGGTGTATCAAGTGCATTAAATGCTGTATCTGCACTAACTCTTACTGCAGAATTAGTCATAGAAGATGCTCCATTTATAACAGTTCCTGCCAATTTAGCACCAACATAATATTGGATACCTTCCCAAACACCATTTGCAGCACCATATATTATACCTTTAATACCATTTTCTAAAGTTCTCCAATCATCTGGCATCTCACGAATTTGTTTCATTTGATTATACATTTCTTCTGTTATATTTCCACTGTCAAAATCTGCTTTTATAGCTTCCCATTGTTCATCACTAAATCCTCTGATTGCAACAAAAGAATCGTATTGTTCTTGAGAAATTTCTCCTTTATCTTTCATTCGCTCTATGCCTTCCCATGATGAATCTCTAGCCTTCTCCCAACTTTCTGCTGTGTATTTTCCTGCTCCTGCTGCAGTAGCATACCCAGCACTAACTGCTGCTGATGAAAGAATTCCTAAACCTCCCAATCCACCTGTAGCGACTGTTAAAGCTATAATTCCTGAAACATATCCTAGTCCTGAAGCTATATTAGTTATAAGTCCATCTGATTTACACAAATCAATCGCATTATCATCCAGCCACTGTCCTACTTTATTATTTTGGTAAAAATTTTTAAATTTATTTTCTGTTTGATTTTCTGCAACATATCCCATAACCCCCTTCCACATACCTTTTGTAGTAGAAGACCAATCATCTGTATCGCCAGTAATAGAACTAATCCCATATGTTATTCCATCATAAATTCCAGTAGCAATACTTGCAACTCCTGTACCCACTATTGCAATTATATCAGTAAATGCCTCAACTAAACTATTAAGACCTTTAAGAACACCAATAAATACATTTGCAACAGAAGCAATTGTTTTTTTCACAGCAGATTTAGTCCAATCCCAAGCATCTGATATTCCATCTTTTGCCCAATTCCAAACACTTGAAACACCTTCTTTAGCCCAATCCCAAGCATCTGATGCTTTCTCTTTTGTCCAATTCCACGCCTTAGATGCTCCATCTTTTACCAAATCAATAGTATCTGATACAACACAACCTACTTTATCAATTGCATTTATTACATTATCTACAATTGTACTTTCTACACCACCAGCAATATAAGTTCCAGTAATCATTGATTTTGACATACTATTTGCAACAGATTTCACAGCCTGAGCAGATGTAGCTTTCATTACATCTTTCATACTAATTGCATTATTTTCTTTATAACTTAGTATATTATAAACTGTATTTTTAGTAGTATTTACTATATTATTTGCAATTTTAACGTTTACAGCATTTTCATCAACAACAGTACCTGAACCAGCTTGTCTAATTTTTGCACTTTTTAAACTTGTAGCCATACCTTTAGTACTAGCATTTATACTATTTACTAAATTTTTATTTTTATTTTCAAGATTTTTAAATGAATTTACAGACTGATCCATCCATTTTTCTATACTATAAATTCTTGTTTGTATATTAAAAATCTCAGCAGGTATACGTTTTAATCTAGAGGCATATGTAAAATCACCTGGTATGCTTGCTATATTTAGATATCTTTTTGCATCATCTAAATATTTTTTACCATTCCTTAGTATTGGCTTTACTTTATTCTCTAAATTATTTACATCAACACTTAACATTTGTAATCTCATTCCTCTCTAAGAACATTATGCGAAAAACTTTTTATTGCATTCTACTTAGTTCCTCCATTAATCTTGTATTTTCTTGGTTCAAACTGTTAATTACACTTTGAAAATGCGATATAGATGATCTATATGAATTTATTGTATTATTGTGAGATTTTATTTCTTCTCTTAATCTACATCTTTCCCTATCTAAAAGACGTATATAAGATTGTTTTTGCTCTATTAATCCATTATAATTATCAATTTTATCAATAATTGATCTTATTTTATTATTTGAAGTAAGTAAAATTTTATCTCTTAATTCACTTATAAGTCCTTCTATTTTTCTATTTTCATTATTCAATTCTTTTACTTTTTGATTTGCAGATGTACTAGAATAATACTTCTTTAATAAATCACTACCATTTGTATACTGTTTATTAGCTGCTTTCAAATATGTTATAGAATGGTTTATATAATTATTCATATTTTGATATTTTGCCTTGCTCTCATTAAATTGACTTATTTCTCTTTTCAAGTTACCTATTTGTGAATATTCTTTATTTATTCCATCAGTATCTTTTTGAATTTGTTGATTTTTTTTATTTATCTGATATGTAACAGTACTAATATTAGAATTAGTCTCATTTAATTGCCTTAAATAATTATTTATTGAAATTTCATTATTTCTTATTTTTTCTCTTTTACTTTCAATTAAACTTGGATCAACCATGAAATTTTTCCTTTCTATAATTTATTAATTTAGTAATAATTCATAAATATTTTGTTTAATAACCGCAGAATACAATTATCAAGCAAAATACTTATAAATTATTTTCATTTATAAGTATTTTTAGTACAAAATTATTTAACAGTATTTGCACTTTCTGCTGATTGAACATCATTTAATGCTTGTGACATTAATTGTTTAAATTGAGTATTTATTTCATCAAATGCAGTAATTATACTTGATTTTAATTTTGTAAATTTTGCTTTAAAAGCGTCAGAAGCTTCAGATTGCCATTCTATTCTATTATAAGCACTTTCAACAGCATTCATTTTATCTTTTGCATTACTAAAATTATTTGACACATTTTGTTGTGTTGTTTGAACCTCAGATGTAAGGAATTTCATTCCAACATCATTAGATAAAGTTAAATTTGTAATTTTCTTTGGAGCACTTTTACTTGCACTTGTTACATTTGACCCTCTATCTGCTTGTGCATAATTATTTGCAACAGTTTCAAGAGTATAAGGTATTTCTCCAACAACAAGTTCTAATAACTCATTTATTTGAGGTATTATACTATTAAATGATTTAACTAATTCATTATATCTTTTACCATACCAATTAGTATGCATATCAGCTATACTTTTATATGCTTTTGTAAGTTCAGAATTAAGACTTTCTCCTTGTGCTCTCATCTGTTTAGCTTGTGCTGGTATAGCTTCATAATTAACATTTTGAATTTTTGCCATATTATTCACCTCCCTAAAAAATATAAGTTTTAAAGCTATTTGTCTAAAAATGACAAATAACAGAGATATTATGTAAATCGTTAAACATACATAATATCTCTGCTATTTTTTATATATATAATATTCAAACTTGCACTATAAGTATTATTATTTAAAATACCTGTGTGTGTGTGTGTGCGCGTGTGTGTGTACTCTCTCAAGGCTTTTACGTTTTTCATTTTTTCTCCATTTCTTAACAAATTAACTTTCATTGTCATTATAAATAATATTTTACTTTTTTGTCAATACTTTTCACAATAAAATTTGACTATAAAATTTTTTTGTTACAATTCACATTTTTTTCATACAATTATTAATTGTATCGGAAAATTTTCGATTCTTCCTATACTAGAACAAAAGAGGCATTATTAAAATATAATATTTAACATTGTTTAAGTTTCGGTGTTTTTATTTTATACATTTAATAATAGAAAAAAGATATATATTTCAAAGTGAGTTTGACCTGAGTTGTTATTCACTTTAACCTGTTATAGTGTGTTTCTATACTTTGAATTTTCAGTTTCTTAGACTCCTTGGAAAACTGAACTGCAAAATATATATTTTTTTCTATATAATATATTTTTTGCAAAAAGCCGAAACTTAAATAATATTTTCTTTCCTTGACTTTTATTATTTCTTAATGTAAAGTATAATAAAAGCTAAAAACAATTAAAGGAGTAAAAACATTATGAAAATAATAAGAAGAATAATATTATTTATATTAATAATTATAATAACAGTAAGTTCAGTTGTATTATTAGTTGGACATACACATTATTCAAAAGCATTAAAAGAAAAACCATTAATTACACGAATTGAAGAAATAACCAGTAAAGAAAACTATACAAAATTCGATCAAATGGCACCATATTACAGAAATGCAGTAATAAGTGTAGAAGATCATAGATATTATAGTCATGGTCCAGTAGATTTTATTGCAGTTGGACGAGCTATGTTTGTGAATATTAAAAATAGAGAATTTAAAGAAGGTGGAAGTACAATTACACAACAAGTTGCCAAAAATCTTATATTAACGCAAGAACAAACATGGATAAGAAAAATTGCAGAAATATTTGCAGCATATGATTTAGAAAAAAATTATACAAAAAATGAAATTTTCGAACTGTATGTAAATACATCCTATTTTGGAGATGGGTATTATGGAATTTACCAAGCAAGTCAAGGATATTATCAAAAAAATCCTAAAGATTTAAATTTAGATGAAGCTTCAATGCTAGCGGGAGTACCAAATGCTCCATCTGTTTATGCTCCTACAATAAACCCTAGCCTAGCAAAAAAACGTCAATATCATGTTATAAATAAAATGTTAGAATATGGATATATTACAAAAGATGAAGCATTATCTATAGAGTAATCTTATATAATAATATAGGTGAATAAAAATGAAAAAATTATTTAATACAAAAGTAATTGTAATTAAAAAAAAATTTATCTATATTTCAATAATAATATTTATAATAGTATTAAGCATTACTACTTTATTAGCTTTTAATAACACATTCTCTTTTGCACTTGAACTAGATAAGAAATCATTTTTTACTATAGATGTAGATACTACATTAGATATAATTACAAAATCTGATGAAAAAAAAGCATATTTAACATTTGATGATGGACCAACAACAAAAGCAACTACTAAAATATTAGATATACTGAAAGAAGAAAATGTAAAAGCTACATTTTTCGTTGTAGGAAAACATGTTAAAGAAAATCCTGAGATTGTCAAAAGAGAACATGATGAAGGGCATTATATTGCTAATCATGGTTATAATCATAATAATAAACTCTTATATAAAAATATGGACAGTTTTAGAAATGAAATTATACAAACTGATTTAGAAATTTCAAAAGCAACTGGAATTAATAATTATAGTTCTCATATATTTAGATTTCCAAATGGTTATATGTCACATGTTTATACAAGCAAGAAAAAAGAAGCACTTAATGTTCTATCTAATTTAAATTATGTTTATGTTGATTGGAATTGTTTAAATAAGGATTCTGAAACAAAATATTCGAATACGCAATTATTAAACAACTTAAAAAAATCAGCAAAAAATAAAGGAACTTTAATTGTGTTAATGCATGACACTGCTGATGTTAATAAAACTTATAATGTTTTAAAAGATTCTATTGATTATTTAAAATCACAAGGATATTTATTCAGCACTTTTTATGATTTTATAAAGATATAATTTAAATAATTATATTTTCTAAAGAAAATTATTGATTTTTCCTATAATAATAGAAAAGTGAAAATTCACTTTTCTTTTTTTCATTTTATTAGTTTGTTGTCTATTTATTTTCTTTTTGTTATTTTCAATCTATTACCAATTGGTTAATTATTTTTAATTCATTTATATTTTAGGTAAATATTGTAGAACTCATGAGTTATGTCTCTATAATATTGAATATAGGAGGTTTCTATGGATTTCAATGTGGAAAAATTTAGCTATAGGTTAACTGTTTTATTAGAAGAACATAATATGACTCAAACTCAATTAGCAAAGAAAATAGGTACGACAAATGTCACAATTTGTAGATATCTTACTTGTGAAAGAGTTCCACGTTTAGATGTTGTAACTAAAATTGCTTCTTTCTTTAATGTTTCATTAGATTATTTACTTGGAATTTGTAATGATAAGGATATAAAACCTTCTAGTGGAAATTCTGATTTAGATTTAGCAATTTTAATAAAAAGATTTTATTCTTTGGATAAAAATTCTAATCTGTCAAAGAGTCAAATTGAATTAATTAAAAAAATACTATTAGCAAATAAAGACTTTATTCTATCAGCTTGAAAATGCTAGTATGAAAATTTTTTGTTTTTCCTATAAAATTACTAAAGTGACATTAAAGGTTTACTAAAAATTTAAACTTTTAATGCCACTTTTATTATTTGACTATTTCAAAATCCCATTCATCAAATTCAACATAATTTGTTGCTGGAGGACCTAATTTATAAGTCCCTTTAGTAAAATAATGTGTTCCATATTTTTGTTTATTATTTATTTGCTGTAATGTATGATATAAATTATATTTTCCATTTTCAAGTCTATAAAAATTTATCTTTTGTCCACTACTTCCACCAGAATCTTTATAAATGTTACTTGAAAATGAGATATTTACATTTTCAAATAATGTAAAATATGAATAATGAGATTTATCTAATAATAATGCACCATAACTATTTGGCTTACTATACTTACCATCTGTTAATGCAGGAAGTGCTTTAATTCCTCCGAATAAATTCACATATAGAATTTTCTTGAGCCCATAATGCATATAATGTAATATCACTTGATCCCATGTTTAAAGTATTTTCTCCATCTTCAACATATCTTAATTCTCTTGAAGTACTTGTTGTTGTCCAACCTACAAATTTATAATTTTCTCTTGTTGGAGCTGGTGAAAAACTTAAATTTACAATTTCATTAGGATCTGCAAATTGTTGTTGTGGAACTTCTCCTACTCCTCCATTAATATCATATGTTATTGAAGGTTTCCATACAGGAGTAACAGCTAAATATGAAGGACCTGCATGATTTCCATCTACCAATCTAACATAAACTTGTGTACCACTTGGAACTTCAATCGAACTTATATCTTGCCAATTTGAATTATCTGTACTTATTTGAATTTTAAATTCAGTATCTGTTGTAAAATTTACTGTTGCATTTTTACCTGTCCATGTTATTGTATGTTTAGTATTTTTACTACAATCCATATCTGCCAAATCAATTATACTAACTTCTCCACTATCTGAAATTATAATTTTATATTGTTTTCCATTTGTTGTTTCATAATATAAACCATCATTATCACCTTTTATATGACTTCCATTTGTTGTTTTTAATCCTTCTGCATTTTCCTTTACTTTATTTTCTACATATTGATTAAAAGGTATATTTATATCGTTTTCTGATACATAATAATCAGTTTTTAATTCTTCTATTAGTAGTATAGTATCTTCTTTTATTTGTTCTTTAATTGTTTTACTTTTTGCTTCATTAGCTCTATTTATTAACCCATTTTCTCCAGTAATAGCAACTATTGTTATCCCTGCTAAAATTAAAAGTATAATTATAGTTATAACTAGTGCTATTAATGTTATTCCCTTACTCTTATTCATAATTACCCTCTCCATTTTATTTAATTTTTGGTTCCATTGACTTTTATTATAAGTGTCTTATCTCTTGCTTTATATACTATCTTATTAATTTTACTAAAATGTAATTCTCTCTTTCTCTCTTTCTTTTTCAGAGTGTCAAGTATTACATAATTTTTCATTTTTTCAATCTTTTTCATTTGTAATTTACTCCTTTTTTGTTTAATTATATAATTAATAATTAGATTTTACAACAATTTTTTTATTTAAGTTTCGTTTTTTTGAAAAAAATATATATTTTTTTCTATAATCAAATTTGAAAAATAAAAAACCGAAACTTAAATTCAAAAATAATTGTAAAATATTTAAAATTATGATAGTATATAAAATAAAAAAAGACTGAGTAAATCGAAAGGATGAAAAATAATGTACAGAACAAAAACATGTGGAGAATTAAAACTAGAAAATAAAAATGAAACTGTAGAACTAGCAGGATGGATACAAAAGATTAGGAACTTAGGAGGAATGATATTTATAGACTTAAGAGACCAATTCGGAATAACACAAATAATCATAAATGATGAAGAATTACAACAACAAGCAAAAGAGCTTACAACTGAAACATGTATCTATATTAATGGAACAGTTGTGGAAAGAAGCAATAAAAATGAAAAAATATCAACAGGAGAAATAGAAGTAATAGCAAATAATATAGAAATATTAGGAAAATGCAAAAATACATTACCATTTGAAATAAATACAGAACAAGAAGTAAGAGAAGATTTAAGATTAGAATATAGATTTTTAGATCTAAGAAACGAAAAATTACACAATTCAATATTAATACGTTCAAAAATACTTAAAGCATTAAGAGATAAAATGGACGAAATTGGATTTGCTGAAATACAAACACCTATATTAGCAAACTCATCACCAGAAGGAGCTAGAGACTACTTAGTACCAAGTAGATTACATGCTGGTGAATTTTATGCATTACCACAGGCACCACAACAATTTAAGCAATTATTAATGGTATCTGGATTTGATAAATATTTTCAAATAGCACCATGTTTCAGAGATGAAGATCCACGTGCAGATAGAGCACCTGGTGAATTTTATCAATTAGACTTTGAAATGTCATTTAGTACTCAAGAAGATGTATTTAAAGTATTAGAGAATGTTGTTCCAAATACATTTGAAAAATTTTCAAATTGGAAAGTAGATAAAGGTCCATTTATTAAAATACCATATAAAGAAGCCATGGAAAAATACGGAATTGATAAACCTGATTTAAGAAATCCATTAATAATTCAAGATGTAACAGAATGTTTTAAAACCTCAGAATTTAAAGCATTTGAAGGAAAAACAGTAAAAGCAATAATTGTTCCAAATGGAGCTGAACAAGGAAGAAAATTCTTTGATAAAATGACAGAATTTGTTATATCAGACGAAGTTGGAGCTAAAGGATTAGCATGGACAAAATATGAAAAAACAGGAGAAATAACGGGCGGAATTTCAAAATTTATAACAGATGAAATAAAAGAAAAATTAGAAAACAACTATGGAATGACAAAAAATTCAAGTGTTTTCTTTATAGCCGATGAATTTAAAACAGCACAGAAAATATCAGGATTAGTAAGAATAGAATTAGGAAAAAGATTAGATTTATTAGAAAAAGAAATTTACAAATTTTGCTGGATAATCGATTTTCCAATGTATGAATTATCTGATGAAGGAACAATAGACTTTAACCATAATCCTTTCTCAATGCCACAAGGAGGAATGGAAAGTTTAGAAAAAAAGGATCCTTTAGATATATTAGCATATCAATATGATTTAGTATGTAATGGATATGAAATGGCATCAGGTGCAGTAAGGAATCACAATCCTGAAATAATGGTAAAAGCATTTGAAATAGCTGGATATACAGAAGAAGATGTAAAAAATAGATTTGGAGCATTATATAATGCTTTCCAATATGGAACACCACCACATGCAGGAGCAGCAGCAGGAGTAGACAGAATAGTAATGTTAATAGAAGATTCTCAAAATATACGAGAAGTAATAGCATTTCCTAAAAATAAAAAAGCTCGTGACTTATTAATGAGAGCTCCATCAAAAGTAACAGATCAACAGCTTAAAGATGTACATATAAAGTTAGATATTAATAATAACGAAACTTTACGGATAACTTAGACAAATTTGCATATAAATAATAAGAAAAGGAGGAAAATGAAATGGAATATAGATATGAACCAAGAGGAGTATGTTCATATGAAATGATAATAGATGTTGATGGTGATATAATAAAAAAAGTAACAATTCAAGGAGGTTGTGCTGGAAATACAGTTGGAGTATCAAGATTAGTTGAAGGAATGAAAATACAAGAAGCTATAACAAGACTAAAAGGCATTCCATGTGGAATGAGACAAACATCTTGCCCAGATCAATTATCAAAAGCACTTGAAGAAATACTAGATAAAATAAAGATGTAGATGTAGAATTATAACTAAAATTATAATATTAATATAAGAGGAGAATTAATTATGAAATTTGTAAATAGATTAAGTAATAACAAAAAAAATCCAAATCCAAATCCAAATTTAGATTCTTCAGAAGTACTTAAAATTCGTAATCATGCAATAAATGAACAACATGGCTATACTAATAATAATCATCATGAAAGTAGCAATAACGAATTTCAGTATTTAAAAACATCAACTAAACCTATAAAAACTATACAATCTATAGATAAAGAAATTGAAGAAACTAAAAATGCTATCGCCACTACACCTGCTTCGCATCGTACAAAAAGGATACAACTACTAAAAAAACTTAACCAATTATATGATGAAAAAGAAAAATTAGAATATAAAAAAAACAAAACTCATTTAACTAATAATGATGATTTATCAAAATAATTTAAAATAAAATAAAAAATGGAGAAAAATATGCCAAAAGAAATTTTTGATTTTTATGATAGAACAAATTTAAAATCTTACAATTTAAATAAAACAATGCAATATCAATTAAATATACTAGGAAGTTTGGACATGTTTACACGTAAACATTCAGAAAATGTTGCTGCAATAACATGTAGAATCTGTGAATTTTTGCATTGTAATAAAAGTTTTACGGAATATTGTACAATATGTGCCTATTTGCATGATGTTGGTAAGCAATTTATCCCGACTAAAGTCTTGCAAAAAACTTCTGCACTTACTGATGAAGAATACGAAATTATTAAAACTCATACAACTATTGGCAATAAAATATGTATGGATGATTTAAAATTAAGACCTTATGCTGCAGGTGCAATTTATCATCATGAAGCATTAAATGGAACTGGATATCCTAGAGGACTTGTAAAAAAAGACATTCCATATGAAGGTCAAATCATTCGTGTTGCTGATGAATATGATGCTATGGTTAGTAAAAGACAATATAAATCACATATGAATATATCTGAAGTATTAAACATTTTAATAACAGAAGCTAAACCTACTAAAAATAGTAAAGTTCCTGTTAAAGATGATAAATATGGTAAAATAAATCCTGTTATTTTAAAAGCTTTAATGAGTGTTGTTATATGTGATACAGAATATGAAATTTCATGTATTATGAATTATCTTAAAGATGTAAAAAGTGAAATAAAAAGATTAAAACAAGTTGAAAAATATGATATTAAAAGAAAAACTGCAAAAACCGAAAAGAAACAAAATTATTATTTAGAAGGTATGAAAATTTTTCTTGGAACTAATGAAACACCTGATAACTATTCAGAAATTTTGTCTTCTTATGAAAATATCTTAAATACTAAAAATAAACATGTTGATGATTTATTTAATGAAATTAAAACTATAAAAAAATTAAAAAGTAAAGTTTAATGTCCAAGGGGAATGTCCAAAAGGGGCGTTTCCTTTCTCTTCGCTTTGCTCCGTTCATCATCCTACAAAACTTTTTTCAATAATTTCATCTGCTCAAATGTTCCATTGGACATTCTATTCTTCTTTTAGACATTATTCTTCTAAACCAAAACTTACTCCTAAAGCATTGTTTACTCTATTAATAATAGTTTCATCTTCAATGTGACCAATCTTTTCTTTCAATCTACTTTTATCTATAGTTCTAATCTGTTCAGCTAAAATAACAGAATTATTCTTTAAACCACAATCTTCTGAATCTATTTCTATATGTGTTGGTAGTTTTGTTTTATTTGTTTGTGAAGTAATTGCAGCAGCAATTACTGTTGGACTATATTTGTTGCCTAAGTCATTTTGAATTATCAAAACAGGTCTTATTCCTCCCTGTTCTGAACCAACAACTGGACTTAGATCTGCATAAAACATATCTCCTCTTTTTACTATCATTTTTCTTCACTCCTAATACCATATATGTCAAGAATGTGTTTTGCATATTAGTTTGAAGATAAATATTTTTCTAAATTTCTTTTTGTTTATCAAATAATTGGAATGCATATACTTTTTTATTTTTTTGTTCATTTATATTTATCTCATTATATATTATGTAAATAATAGTATTTTTGTTAGTATCTTTTATTTCTAAATTAACTGGATTTCCTGTATCTTTTGAAATTTTTAAAGTTTCATATTTTTGATAATTATTTTCTGTTGCTACTGTTGTTTCCATTATTATAAAATTATCTTTTTCTGTAAATCTTGAATTATTATTATTTTTATAATTCTCAACAAAACTTATTAAATCTAAATTATTTCCAGTTATTTCATTATAATTATCAATTATTTTTGATAAACTTAATTTTGTATTTTCTATTGTTAAATTATTTTCTTCTTTTATTATTTTTACTCCTTGTATATTAGATGGTTCAATCACTTCTTGTGACGATATTTTATCCTTTATGTACTTTTGTTTTATTTTATATTTATTACTATTTTTATTGCTTTGTACTTCTATTTCTATTTCACATTCATATGAACTAATATTTAAAATGTTATCTACTATTTCTTGACTACTAGTATTTTTCCCAATTTTTGATTTTTTACCCGTATTATTTAAAAATATTGTTACAATTATTCCAATTACTATAATAATTATTAACACTATTATTATTTTTTTGCTTTTCAACATAAAAAAACCTCCTAAAAATTAATTGTTATTAATTTTTATTCGGTTTATTATTTTTTATGTCCAATTGGATTCTGTCCCCAATTGAATATTTAAAAAATTCTTCTATTTTAGCAATAAATTCATCTTTATTTTCAATCTGATTTATTTTATTTCTAAATTCACTTGAATTTGGCATATTTTTTGCATACCAAGCAATATGTTTTCTTAATTCTCTTAAAGCTGTAATTTCTTCTTTTTCTTCAAGTTCATATTTAATATGTTCTTTAACAACTCTTAATTTTTCTTCATTTGAAATATCGGGAAGGATCTTTCCATTTTCTAAAAAATACTTAATTCTTTTAAAAATCCAAGGATTACCAAAACATCCTCTACCTATCATAATCCCATCTACACCTGTATATTCAAACATTTTTAAAGCTGATTGTTCATCAACTATATCTCCATTTCCTATTACAGGAATCTTAACTGCATCTTTTACTTTTTTTATAATATCTAAATCTGCCTTACCTGAATACATTTCAGTTCTAGTCCTACCATGTACTGTAATTGCTGATATACCTGCGTTTTCTGCCATTTGTGCATATTCTATTGCTATAATATTGCTTAAATCCCATCCCTTTCTTATCTTTAAAGTTACAGGTTTCTTAGAATTTTTCACAACTGCTCTTACAATTTTCTCTGCCTTATTTATATCTAATAATAGTTTACTACCATCTCCATTTTTTACAACTTTTGGAGCAGGACATCCCATATTTATATCAACTATATCAGTTAATTCATTTATATAACTAGTAGCATATCCCATTGTTTCTTCATCACTACCAAAAATTTGCATACTAATTGGCCTTTTTTCTCCTTCTGTTCTCATTAGTAACTTTGTTTTTGAATCATTATAAAAAATTGCCTTACTACTAATCATTTCTGTACATACTAAACCTGGATCAAATTGCTTACATATTTTTCTAAATGACAGGTCTGTTACACCTGCCATTGGAGCTAATATTAAATTATTTTCTAATTCTACATTTCCTATTTTTAACTTTTTTAAATACATTTCTTTCACCTGTGCTAAATAGTCATTTTTGTCCAAAAAGAAACGTCCCTATTGGACACATATCATTTTACAAATATTGTTTTTTGTCTTTTACTGCTTATATTTAATAGTAGTCCAATTAATATATAGCTTGTAATCAGTGAACTTCCGCCATAACTTATAAATAATAATGGTACACCTGTAATAGGTAATAATCCCATAACCATTCCTATATTTTCAGTCATATGAAATAAAAATATACCTGCTATTCCTGATGCAATTAATGATCCAGATGTATCTTTTGCTGTTTTTGCTATATATAATGCTTTTGTAACTAACTGAACATATAATACTATAATTATACTTGCTACTATAAATCCCATTTCTTCACTTATTACAGAATATATAAAATCTGTTGTTTTAGGATATAAATATCCTAATTGTGTTTGATTTCCTTTTACTAACCCCATTCCAGTTAATTGACCTGCTCCTATTGCTAATTTTGATTGAATTATATTATATCCACTTCCTCTAGGGTCTGACTCTGGGTTCAAAAATATGTCTATTCTCTTTTTTGCATGGTCTGGTAATATAAAATTATATAATACTGGTATTGATACTGCGATTATAATTACTGCTCCTATAATGTATTTCTTATTTAATCCTGATGTAAACAACATTACTGCTATAGCTATACAAAATGCCATCGCTGTACCATAGTCAGGTTGTTTTATTATTAATAATAATGGTACTATTAATATTGCAAATATTATTAGTAATCTTGATGGCTTATTTATATCTTCTATATATCTTTCTTGTATTTTTGATATTGTAAATGCTAAAAATAATATTACTGCAATTTTCGCAAATTCTGAAGGTTGAAAACTAAATCCTTTTATATCAAACCAGCTTGTTGCACCATTTATTGGTTTTGTGAATAATACTGCAATTAAGAGTATTATAAATATTCCATAAAAAACTGGTGACAGTTTTACTAATATTTCATAATTAATTAGCATTGCTATTACCATTGCAACTAAGCTAACTACAAACCAAATTATTTGTTTTTTAAATTCGTCATATTCAATTTCTTGAGTAGCAGAAAATAGAGCAACTAACCCTATTAGTGTAAGTATTACAGCTACTATTAATAATCCCCACTCAATATTTTTTAATTCTCTTTTTCTCATTAAATCACTCTTCTACTTTAAATTATCATCATTCTTTTTAACATTTTCTTCATTTTCAACAATTATATTTTTGTCTTCATTAAAATTTTCCTTTTCTTCTTTGATCTCATCTTTTCTATTTGTGTCTGTCTCTTCTTTTATTTCTACATCTATATTATTATCTTCGTTTCCTTTGTTATCTATACCTTTTTCATTAATTTGCTCATCATTATTTTGTTTTTTTACATCTTGAACTTGTTTTTCAATTTTTATATCTTGATTTTCATTGTCTTCATCTTTTTTATTTTCATTTTCAACATCTGTCTTATTTATTTTTCTAGCATCATTTTTTATATTCAAAATTGGAATATTTGCATATAAAGCAGGTGCTCCATTTGTTCCATCATCATTCTCTTTATTAGTTAATCTTACATCTATCTCTTTTTCATCAATTTCTATATATTTTTTTATTACTTCAATTATTTCTTGCTTCATCAATTCTAAAAAATCTGCTGATACATTAGCTCTATCTTGCATTAATACTAAATGTAATCTCTCTTTTGCAGCATTTTTTGAACTTTCTTGTGACTGTTTTTGTTCTTTTTTACCTATTTTCTTAATGAAATTTTTTATATTGTCAAACATTATTCTTATCCCTCCACTTAATTAGTGTGCTTATAAAAAAAGAGCATGATAAAAATTTTGCCCATTTAGATAACTTACATGCCCGTTTTTAATTATTAGTGAAAAACCTCACATTATATGTATATATTAAAATTATTTAGAATGTTTAAATAAATTCTTCAATTTTGCAAAAAAGCCTTTCTCTCTTCCTGGTATTGTTACTTCTATTTTTTCACCTAATACTCTTTTGGCTATTTCCATATAAGCTTTTCCTGATGGTGCTTTTTTATTTTGAATTACAGGCTCCCCTTTATTTGTTTGTGTTATTATGTATTCATCATCTGGAACAACACCTATTAATTCTATCGATAATAAATCCACAATATCATCAACATCCATCATTTCACCTTTTTTTACCATGTTTGGTCTTATTCTATTAATAACTAATTCTGGATTTTTTATATCTGATGCTTCCAGTAATCCAATTATTCTATCTGCATCTCTTATTGAAGATATCTCCGCAGTTGATACTACTATTGCTCTTTTTGCTCCTGCAATAGCATTCTTAAATCCTTGTTCAATTCCTGCTGGGCAGTCTATAAGTATATAGTCAAATTCCTGTTTTAGCTTGTCCGTTAATTCTTTCATTTGTTCTTCATTTACAGCACTTTTATCCCTTGTTTGAGCAGCTGGTAGTAGGTATAATTCTTTAAATCTTTTATCTTTTATCAATGCTTGTCTTAATTTACATTTTTCTTCAACAACATCTACTATGTCATATACTATTCTGTTTTCTAACCCCATTACTACATCTAAGTTTCTTAATCCTATATCTGTATCTATTAAACATACTTTTTTTCCTTCTACTGCTAAACTTGCACCTAAATTTGCTGTTGTTGTTGTCTTTCCTACTCCACCCTTTCCTGATGTTATAACTATTACTTCTCCCATAAATATTTCATTCCTTTCTTATAGGATTTAAACTTTTTTATAGCTTATATAATATAACGAAAATGCTAAAAAGTCAATGTTTAGAAAAGTAAAAAATAAAAATGTGACAGTAGGGGCGTCCCTTTTTGTCACACTTTTTATTAATCATCATCTTCAACTATTTGATGTTCTTCAAATTTTGCTTTTCCTGCATTTATGTCTGAAATTACTTTTTCATGATATTTCATATTACTTTCAGAATAAAATGGATCTGATTTTATTTCAAATGGTAACTTGTTCTCTCTTAGTACTGTCTTTATAAACATATTTATTGCTACTGACGAATTCATACCTGTTTGATTACAAAATAATTCAAAACTTTTTTTATCGTTTTCATTTAGTTTTACACTTAAATTTGCTTGAGCTATTATAATCACTTCCTTTATATTTTTTTATTAAATTATATTTAGTATATATCAAAATTTGAAATATATTCTATTTTTTAAAAAATACTAACTCTAAATCCCAAGCTAAATAGTTTATCTGTACTTGTATTTGCAGAGCGATAGCTTGCTGTAGCTTCATTACCACTAAATCCACAGCCTCCTCCTCTATTTGATGAGTTTAAATTTTCGTTACTTACAGCTTTTTCGAGAGTCCATTCCCATAAATTACCTGCAAAATCAAATATCTGTAATGCACTATTTCTATCTGTTGAACCAGTAGTTAATAATACCGTTTTATCTGTTTCTTTATTGTATGATATTGCGTTATTCCAGTCTGTTTCGTCTTTTCTTAAATAATATCCTTGTGTTATTTTATAGTTTCCTACATTTGTATAATTTCCCCATTCGCTACTATTTGTATTAATGTAATATGATGATGTATTTTCACTAATGTCCCAATCTCCATTTTGTTCTAAGAATTTACATACTAAATCCCATTGTATTCCAAATAACAAACTGCATGTTTTATTTTCAAATTTCATCCCATTTGCAACTTTTTGTGCCTCACTACAACTTATATAATTATATGGATATATATTTTTTTGAATTACAGCTTCTCCTGATGTTCCTGATACTTCTGTTCTTGCTATTCTTGCCTCTGTTGCTGTTTTATCACCAACTTCATATCTTCCTATATAAAAGCCACCTTTTGTATATATACTACTTAACATTTGCATTTTTAAATTTGTATATGTTTCTTCTTCTATTCCACATCCATTATACCATTCATCTTCCCAATCGCTAAATTCTTGTGTTGATGATCCTTTATCATATATGCCTACATATTTTTTCATATCTTCATATATGTTTTGATAATCTGTTTCTGACTTTGCTGTTTCATATATTTTCTTTGGAACTGGTATCCATACAAATTCATTTTCTTTTAAATCTTTTACTACTAATCCTTTTTCTATCTTATTTTTTGTTTGTGCTAAATTTACTTTAAAGTCTTTTGGAATATATGCTATATCTCCATTTTCATCTTTGTACTCTGCTTCTTTTGTATATGTTTCAGACCATTTTTCTTTATCAATTATTATATATTCTACTTTTCCATTATTATTTTTAAAATATCCCTTGTTTACATTTACACTATATAAAAATTCCTCTTTTGCTTGTCCCTCATTTAATGTAACAGTTGTTGGCACTGATGTTAATTCTGTAATTTGATCTATCCATATATATTGATTTTCTTTTGTTATATCAACCGCTTCTTCTTTTACATTTGATATTACAATGTTTATATTTCCGCTACCATCATTATGTTTCCCTATATAATAAAATCCTTTTGGTATTAGTTTTTCATCTATATATCTTAAATCAACAGTTGTATTATCAGGTGTTTCATAATTTGTATAATAAATCTTTGTTATATTGTTTTCTTTTATTGTTATACCTTGCACATAAAAAATATTATGACTATTTTCATTTATTATATACACATCTTTATAATTACTTACATTTGTAGAATCTACTTTTATTTTTTCAAAATCTTTTCCATAATTTAATGTAATTCCTTGCATTGCTTCTAGATCAATTACATAAAAATTGCCTATATCATTTTTGCTACTTAAAACATTTGATAGATTACTTGTTTCTGTATATTTTATTTTTGCTGGAATTTTTCCATATTCATTATAATATTCTGATACTCTATCTCTTAGTAGTTGTATATCATTATTTAAGTTCGTTAATCTTGCTATATAGTTACTATCTTGTGCATTATATATTAATACACTTGATAATATTAATAATATTACTATTGTTACTACTAATGAGATTAATGATATTCCTTTTTGTTCTTTTATCATCTTTTGTTCTCCCTTTTTTCTGCCTAAAAGGCATTAACTTTACTCACATTTTACTATATAAAAAACAAAAAATCAATTAATTTATTTTTTTAAGTTTTGGTTTTTTATTTTTCAAACTTTATTATAGAAAAAAAATATATATTATAAGCTGAATAATATATATCTTTTTTCTAAATAATATATCTTTTGCAAAAAACCAAAACTTAAAATTCACACACATAATTTCTCAATTTGTTTATATAATATTTCTCTTTTATTATATTTTCTTGTTTCTTTTATAACCAAATACCACAAATACATATCTATAAAAAATACCGCAATGTTTTTTAAATATAAAATCAAAATACTAGATATTGCTGTTATTATTATTGTTGTAATTATTGAGATTTCATTTATATATTTTTCTGAAACTCTTCTACCAAAATTAATAGCCAGTATCCCTTTTAAAATTCTACCTCCATCTAGTGGATAAATTGGTATCATATTAAAAATTGCAATTAAGAAATTACTATAGATTATCATTGTTTTTGGTACTGTTTGTAAATTTATATTATATGCAATAATACATAAAAGTAAATTTATTACTGGTCCTGCTAATGCTACAATTATTTTTTTTATTTCTAATAGATTTGCTTTTTTTACTTTTTTATTATAATCTATGGTGTTTATTTTAAATGAAATGGTTAGTCCAAATGGCATTATCTCTATCTTCTCAGGCTTCATTTTTAGTAAAATTCCTACAATTAGATGCCCCAATTCATGTATTATTGCAAATATTAACATCATTACATATAATTCTATTTGCTTAGTAAAGTAAAATAGTATTATAAAAATAAATATTTTTAAATCTATTCTAAATCTCATATTTATACATTCATCCTTTTATTTTCTTATACAACAAATGAGGCAGAATTAAATTTTTTGACCTTTTAAATTACTTTACATGCCTCGTCTTTGTTCGCTCGCCAAATTTGCTTTAGCAAATTTGTGTGCAATGTTTTTTATATAATTATATCTCTAGTATTTTTTCTGGATCTATTATTCGTTCTGATATTCTTATTTCAAAGTGAAGATGTGGTCCTGTTGAATTTCCTGTTGAGCCAACTTCTGCAATTTCTTGTCCTTGCTCTACTTTATCCCCTTGCTTAACATATAATGCATTACAATGTGCATATATTATGCTTACATCTCCTATTTGAATTTTTAAATGTTTCCCATAATCTCCTTGCTCTGAAGCTAGTACTACTTCTCCGCTTGTTGCTGCTTTTATTTTTGTTCCTAATGCTGCAGCTATATCTGTTCCTGTATGATTTTTTGGTACTGTACTTGTTGTTGGATTTCTTGGTCCATATTTTGAACTAATTTTTCCTTCTATTGGTTTTATAAATGTTGTTGTTGCTTTTATATTTGCTATATCTTTTTCTTCTTGTGTCATTTCTTTTGATTGATCACTATTATCAACTTGTGCTTCTTGTTGTGATTGATCTTTTTGCTCATTTTGTTCTATAGTATTTTCTTTTTGTTCACTATTATCTTCTTTATTTTGTATTTCTTCTTGATTTGTTTGTTCTTTATTTTGTTCTTCTTGGCTTTGATGATTATCTTGTTCTTCTTTATTATCCTCTCTTGCTCCTCCTATTGCTCCATCTTTTTGCATGTTTTGAAAGTTATTTATTTGCGATTTTACTCCTTCATATATTTCCTGAAAGTTTGTGTCATATGATAATATTTCATTTACTTTGTTTAATATGTTTTCTGAAAATATGTAATTTCCATTTTGTATTATGTATATAAAAAAATATATTCCTATACTTATTATTATTTGTATTGTCATTTTTTTTAATAGTTTTATATCTTTTTTATTTGTGTCATTTATATTTACTGTTGCTGTTTTCCTTATATTTCCTTCTTGTTTTCTTGCATATATTTCTTCTGCTCTTTTTATTTTTTCTTCAACTGTTAGTACTCTCTCCATTTTTTCTCCCTTCCTCTCTATTTATTCTTTTTTATAAATATATGTATTTTTATTTTTTTTATGATTTCTAAGTTTTGGTTTTTTATTTTATAAATTTGATTATAGAAAGAATATATATTATTGGAAGGAGAACTAATATTATTAAAAGACCTTTTTTATTTTAAGATAATTATTTTTTTAAGACCTTGTAAGAATAATAACGTGAATTGTTATTCTTAATTATTTATTCTCAATACCAAAAAAATAGGAAACAGGTGTTATCGTTCGTTATTATACGATAACACCTGTTTTTAAGTTTTATTTTTATTTAGCAAATAATATCAAAGTTTGCAATAAGCAAATAACAGTTGTTGCAATTGCATAATTCTTTAACTTCTTATATTTTTCTTTTAAACTTTTATTACTAAAATCTTTTTTCTCCTTATTTTCAATTTTAGAAATATAGTTATTAACAAGCATTTCAGCTTCTCTCAAAATATAATCTTTATCTTTTTTACTTTCATTTTTATTAACAGATTTAATATTTTTTTCTACTTTTTGTAATTTTCTAGCTTTTTTATTTGTTTTTAAAACAATAATAGCTTCATCAACTATATTTGATGGCAAATTTTTCAAAACGACCATATTTTTTAAATTACTAGCTTCCATTTGTACCTCCTTGGATATGTATTAATATAAGTATTTCCATAATTTCCATTTTTATACAAATTTTTAAAATGTCCAAAAGGAAAAGTTCCTGATGGACATTACAACTCTTTATTTTTTAATGATTCAAGTATATTTTTAGTAGTTTTATTTTTATCCAATTTATTAACAAAAAATATTATTACAAATGTTAATAAAAATGTAATTATATAAGCTAATATAGTTACACTCCAATTTCCTTCTAAAATATTATCGCCTGCTATTGTAGATGATATTATTGATGGAAATCTTAATACTGTTGATATTACAATAAATCTTGATGGTTTTATTGGTAGTAATCCACCTAAATAAACTAATAAATCTTTTGGTGTACCAGGTACTATAAATAAAATTGCCATTACCATCTCTATTTTTTTCTCATCATTAAATAATTTACTTTTTTCAAGTTTGTCAACTTTTTCTTTTGAAAAGAATGCATATATAAACTTTTTTCCCATTTTTCTTACTAAAAAATAAATTATACATGTTATTATAAAAGCAGATACCATTATTATAATTGTACCCCATATTGGTCCAAAACATATCCCTGCCACTATTTCTATTGGTTCTCCTGGTAATACCGCTAATAATACTTGTGCTACTTCTAAACCAAATATCATTAATACACCCATAAAGGTTGATTCACTAACTTTTTCTTTAAATTGAGATTGTCCTTCTGGTGTGTTTATTTGTTTTATTATCGGAATCATTTGTATTGTAGCAACTATTAAAATTACTATTACTACTATTAATGTAATTATTTTGAGAATTTTTATTTTACTTTCTTGTTTCATTTTTTGTTTCTTCTTTCTTCTTTATTAAATTTTATATTCTTGTAATATTTCTCCATCAACTTTTTTTAAAGTTATTTTGTTTTCATCTAAAATTATATAGCTATGTTCTGAATTACATTTTGGCAATGAGATTGATCCTGTGTTTGCAAATATATAGCCTTCCTTTTCTTGTATAAATCCTTGATGTATATGACCATATATCATAATATCAAAGTCCTCATATGGTATATTTTCTATATTATATTTGTGTCCATGTGTAAAATAATAGTTTTTTCCATTGATTTGCATTAAGATATGATCTTCAAATTTGAATTCTGAAATCATTTCATCTACTTCTGCATCACAGTTTCCTTTTAACACTAATAATTTATCTTTTAATAAATTTAGTATTTCTGCAACTTTCATTGGGTTATATTCTTGACTTAATTCATTCCTTGGTCCATGATAATATAAATCTCCTAAGACTATTATTTTATCAGGTTTTTCTCTTTTATTTATTTCGTTTATTTGTTCTGCATAATATCCTGAACCATGTATGTCTGATAATACTAGTACTTTCATATAATCCTCCTATTTTATTTTTTCATATATTTAAAGTTTTTCTTAAATACTTATTGACATTAATAAATTTTCTACTTTCTCTAATAAATAATCTGAAGGTTCTTTTCCACTATCCTTTAATGCAACCATAATTAGTAAATCTTCATCTGTTAAACTAATAATTAGCTTTTTTTCATCTTTTATTTTAGAAGTAACTATTGTATTAGCATTAGTATCTAGTCCATGTCTAGATATTATGAAAGCAACATTTCTTAATGCCATTGGGTGTAAATATTTTGAAGTAATAAAAATTATATTTTGCGAAATTTTTTCTGTATAATTTTTATATTCAAAAACTATAAATTTTGTATTTAAAAATTGCATAAGAAATCTCCAAAATTCAGTTGTACCTTTTAAAGAGCAAATCATGTCCATTCTAAATAGATTGTCACCAGTTTTATGCTGTGTTGATTTTTGAAAAAATTCAGTTTCAAATAAATAATTTATAATTTCTGTACATATTTCTTCATATTTTTTTTCATCTTCTTTTCCAGATTTACATTCTTTAAGTAAATTTTCATATTTATCATAATGGCTTTCTATATTAGCTTTATTTATTGTTTCTGATTCTTTATTAAATAATATAGTTTTTTCTCGTTTTATATCAATTATAGGAAATGGAATATATAAACTCAATTCCTGCATAAGTGGTTGTGAATTACTACATAAATATAATAAATTTGAAATATCCCAAATTTCAATATTTGTTTTATTTAAAATCTCTTTTTTTAATTCTGTTTCAACTTTACAAGTTACTACCATAATAAAGTTGTATTCGTCTTTTTTTAGTTCTTTTACCATTTCTAAAAACGTATACGCAGATTTTTCAATTAGACTTGAAGACGCTCTTTCTGTTCTATATGTTTTAAATTCAAAAATATATTTTTTATTATTATATGAAGATATCATATCAATATAATATTCTTTACCTTTGAGTTTCTCTTCAATATTTTCAAATCCAAGCTGTGTTATTAGATTGGGAAAAAATTGTGTTACAAACTCTTTTTCATTTTTAGAAGCATAATATCCATCTTCAATAGCATCAGATATATTATATTTGAAAATTAATTTGTCTTTTTCAATTAATTTATTTTTTCTATTTGTATGTGATATACTTAAACGTTTTCCTTTATATTCTTGACTAAAAAATGGATATATATATTGATCATAAATAAAATCTATGTCATTACAAATAATCAAGTTAAAATTATTAAAATCTAATTCTATTGTTTTCTGTAAAATATTTTGATATGTGTCTATAAATATTCCATTTTCTTTTAAGTTTGGTAAATAGTTTATTACATTTAAACTTTTACAATGAGTTGTTAGATCTTCATAATATTGTGTCACTTGGTTTTCTGTTCCACAAAGTAATAATATTTTGCTATTATTATCTAATTTTAATATTTTTTCAATTACATTAATTAATATTGTTTTTAAGCCTAAACCAGTTGAGATACTAATTTTAGCATTTTGTATATTTGATTTATAATATTCTATTATTTTTTGAATTGCTTCTTCTTGAAATTTATATATATTATTCATAAAATCCCTACTTTTATTAAAAATTGTATATAGTATATCACAAAAATCTTTAATTGTCTGCAATTTTATCTAAGGTTGTATGAGTTTTTTTATGATGTTTGATTTTTCCTATAAATCTATTTTTTATTAACTACTTTTTATTCTTTTTTCCTCATTACTAGAACACTTTATACAATTAAAAACATATTTCTTATCAATTATTATTTTCTTTTTTCTTTTTCGACATTCTTCTTATTGTTTTTGTGTTATATTGTCTTTTATATACTCATAAGAAAAGAGGTGTTTTATGAATTTGTTAAGTGGTAATGTTGTTGGTGATATACATATTACTGTATATGAAACTATTGATAATAAACAGTTTTTCTATCTTAAAGCTGATAATAAAAATGTGTTACCTGTTTTAGATTTTATAGATAAAAATTTAACTAATTTTAAGGCTAACAATAGTTAGCCTTTTTTCCTCTTATAATACCAACGCTCTGTGCATATTACATTTTTGTAACATCTAAATCAATTTATTTCTATTAATTTATTCAATTATTAAAATAATCAAATATTAAGATATTTTACTCACATTTATTTAAACTACATTTGACAAAAACAATAACTCTGTGTATAATTATAGTATAGAAAATGAGAGTCATAGAGATGTGTGCTACCATATAAATTTATAGTAAAACACCACATAGCTCGGCGAAAGCGTACGTGGTGCTTTTTTTATTTGCTCAAAATAATAACCAATGTTATGATTAAGGCAACTGCTACGACTGTAACTTCTATAAGTCCAAAGAACAATAGCCATGCTAATTGAATTAATACTAATTATATCATAGCACCACCTCCATTCTCACAGCAGAAACTGTGTATGTAAAGTGGTAGCACCCATAATGCTTTTTCTCAATTCCTATGTTTAATACTATACATTATTTAATTATTAAATAAAAGCGAACAAAACAAAATTTTACAAATATTTTTTTTTAAAATGTAATAATGTTCCCTTATAATAATTAAACTAGTTTTATTTACAATACTTTTAAAAGTAGACAACATACCAATTGGCAGGAATAGATAATATTATTTATTCTTGTTCTATTTTAACTCAATTTTAACACAATGGTTTTTTTCTTTTTAACCCAATTTTAACCCATTTAAAATTAATTTCAACTTTTTCAAGCTCTGAAAGTACTGAAAACACTGTGTTTTTATTTTTAAGCCAAAAAGTATAAAAAACAAGAAAACATTGATATTTCAACGTTTTCTCGTTTTTTCTTTGGAGGCGTAAACCAAATCAGAATAACTCACAAAGTCAATAAAATAGCTATATTCAAGACTTCATATTCTTTAATGTACAGATATTGTACAGTATATTTTTAAATTATGGCTTAAAACATTATTGTATGTATTTGATGCTTTCTGAAAAACTATTCATATAGTTTATAGTAAAATTATCTATTCAAATTTTTTTATAATGAAATTTCCCCAAATTGTATTTTCAGCCTTTCTATTTGTACTTGGGAGAGTTTCAAAATAATCAATAAGTTTAACAAATTGACTTGTCTTATTTAATATTTGTATCATTTCATCTTTAGTCAAATAGTTATAATATTTGCCTTATTTTATATCATATCCTGTTCCTATTTTAAAAGAAGTGTAAATTATTCCATTAATTTTTAAAGAACTTATCATTTTAATTAAAATATTTGATAAATTTTCTTTTTCAACATGCAATATTGAAGAACAAGCCCATATTCCATCATAAGTATTTAGTTCATCAAATTTCATACAAGTTACTTCTTGATTTATATATTTACTAGCTAGCTTACACATTTCTATTGAACCGTCTATTGCTTTAGCCTTATAACCATTGTCTAGAAAATATTTACTATCTCTTCCCGAACCAAATCCAAAATCTAAAATATATGCATTAGGTGGTAAATGCTCCAAGAATTTATTATAGTTTTCTTGTAAGTTTCAAACTAATATTTGGTCACAGTATATCTTTGCATTTCGATTATAATATTCTAAGGTATTATATTTATCTTACATAATTTCTTCTTTACAAAAATATTGACTTTTCCTAAAAATCTGTGTATATTATAGATAGAAAATACTCCCTTACAAAGAGAGTATCTCTGCATTTTGTGCTAATATATGATACTTTGTGATACTCGGTATCATTTGCTTAAAATGCTAATTTTTTGGAGGCGCCTATCGGAGTCGGACCGATCATCAGAGTTTTGCAGACTCGTGCCTTACCGCTTGGCTAAGGCGCCATTTATATAGTCAAAAATAAGTTTACTTACGAATAATTGCTAGAATTTCCTACATGCTGAATATAATATATTATATGCTATAACTTAAAAAATAGTACCTATAATTTGGAGCAGGTAGCGGGAATCGGACCCGCGAATTAACCTTGGCAAGGTTACATTTTACCACTAAATTATACCTGCAAATATAGTTTAAAATGTATAGTTTAATTATATTTTTTACATAAACTTATAACTAACTCTTTTTAATTATATTCAAAGTCAATTAATATAATACCAAAAAACATAAATAATGTCAATAGTTTTTCATCTTCAAAAACCTTAAACTGTTATAATTCTAGATTTATAAATATATTAAATTTTTTGATATAGTGATATTCTAGAAGTTAAAAGTTGAATTTGCTACAACTTCTAACTTCCAGCCTCTAACATTTAACTTCAATATAATCAGTTTTTCTTAGTAGTTTTTCTTTTACTTTTATTAGTTGACTTTCTTTCTGACTTAGTAGATTTCTTTGCTGTTTCAGTTTCTTTCTTTACATCTTCTGCCTCTTGTGGATTCCATTCTTCACCTAATTTTGGCTTATTCCAAGATATATAATCACAAGATTTTGGATTATTTTCACAAATATAATAATTTCTTTTTCTTTTTGTTTTTCTAACTTGAACTGCAGAACCACATTTAGGGCAAGGGACATCTATTGTTTCAATAATAGCTTTTGTATTTTTACAATCTGGATATCCTGGACATGCTAAGAATTTGCCATATTTCCCAAATTTATACACCATCATTCTTCCACATTTTTCACATTGTACATCAGATTCTTCGTCAACTAATTGTACATGTTCAAGTTCCTTTTCAACCTTTTCAAGAACTTTCTCAAATGGTCCATAAAATTCTCTAATCATTTTTTTCCATTCTTCTTTTCCCTCAGCTATTTCATCAAATTCATTTTCAATTTTTGCTGTAAACTCGACATTTATTATATCTGCAAAATTTTCTGTAAGTAGTTTATTCACTATTTTACCAAGTTCTGTTGGAATTAATTGTTTTTGTTCTTTTTCTATATATCTTCTTTCTAAAATTGTTGTTATTGTTGGTGAATATGTACTTGGTCTACCTATTCCTTTTTCTTCTAATGCTTTTACTAAACTTGCTTCTGTATATCTAGCAGGTGGTTCTGTAAAGCTTTGTTTAGGATTTATTTTTAATAATTTAACTTCCTGATTTTCTTGTAATTCTGGTAACATTCCTTCTTCTTGCTCTTCTTTATCATCAGTTCCTTCTACATATAAAACCATAAAACCTTTAAATTTCAAATTTTGTCCATTTGCTTTAAAATCATAATCATTTGCTTTTATAGTTACTGTCATAGTATCATATATTGCTGGTTTCATTTGACTTGCCATAAATCTATTATAAATTAATTTATATAATTTATATTGTTCTTTAGATAAATCATTTTTTATATCATCTGGTTCTATATCTGCATATGTTGGTCTAATACCCTCATGTGCATCTTGGGCATCTTTATTTGTTTTATAGTATCTATTCTCATAAAATTCTTCTCCATATGTAGAAACTATATGTGTTTTAGCTGTTAGTCTTGCCTCTTCTGATATTCTTGTTGAGTCTGTTCTCATATAAGTTATTAACCCTATTGTTCCTTTATCAGATATTTTTACACCTTCATACAAACTTTGTGCAACAGCCATTGTTTTCTTTAATGTGAAACCTAGTTTCCTTGATGCTTCTTGTTGCATTGTACTAGTAGTAAATGGAGGTGCTGGATTTCTCTTTTTTTCTCCCTTTTTTATTTCTGATGCAATATATTTAGCTTTATTAATATTTTTTAATATTTCATCAACTTGTTCTTTAGAATTTATTTCCTGTTTTTTTCCATCTTTTCCAAAGAATTTTGCTTCAAATTCTTTTTTTGATTTATCATCTTTTAAGTTAGCATATATATTCCAATATTCTTGTGGTATAAAGCTTTCTATTTCATTCTCTCTATCAACTATTAATTTAACTGCAACTGATTGAACTCTTCCTGCAGATAAACCTGTTTTTACTTTTTTCCATAATAAAGGACTTATTTTATATCCAACTATTCTATCTAAAACTCTTCTAGCTTGCTGTGCATCAACAGTATTTATATCAATATTTCTTGGTTCTTTTATTGATTTTTGTACTGCTGTTTTTGTTATTTCATTAAATGTTACTCTTGTTATTTTTTCTTTATTTTCCTCTAAAATTTTTGCTAGGTGCCATGCTATAGCTTCACCCTCACGGTCAGGGTCAGTTGCTAAATATACTTTTTTTGCTTTTTTTGCATCTGATTTTAAAGATTTTATTAAATCTCCCTTTCCTCTTATATTTATATATTCAGGTTCAAAATCATGTTCTATATCTATCCCCATTTTAGATTTTGGTAAATCTCGTATATGTCCCATTGAAGCTACAACTTTTGTACTTCCACCTAAAAATTTTTTTATTGTATTAGCTTTTGCTGGTGATTCTACAATTATTAATTTATCAGCCATAAGTCCTCCTTTAATCTTGAAGTTAAAAAAATAAATTTGCTTAAATTTCTTATTTTTATTCTCTTTGTATTTTAGCTTAATTTTATATATTTTGCAAGTTTTTATTTTTAAGTTTTGTATTTTAGTCAAACCCTAAGTCTGAAATGACTTCTTCTGAATTTATTATAGTTACTTGACATTCTTTAAAAATATTTAAAATTTTTTCATCTTCTTTTTCATCATTAGTTAAATATTTGATATTTTTAGTTTCAATTTTTGTATGATTTGGTATATATTCAGTTTGAACTATACTAATACCATATTTTGTTTTATTACTGTCTTTTGAATTATCTTCATTAACATTTTTATAATATTCTATTTTAACAGGATATTTTATCCCATTTTCTTCTAATATATCTTTTGGTATAAAAGTCTCTCCAAAAAATGTTTTCAAAAAAATCCCCCAATTCTTTTATGTTCATTTTCAATAAATATAATATTACTATTAATTCCAAGTATTTGCAAGGATTTTTCATCGCAACTTTTGACATTTAAAAAAATTTTTATTTAATTTTTTATTAATTTAGACATATTAAATTACTTTTCTTTCTTCTATCTTGTTATTATGCTAAATTTTTTGATACTGTTAATGTTATCATTTTTTATTTTACAAATCTTAAAGGCACAAACTATACTGAAAAAGAATTACGTTTTAAATGAAGTTTGACAACTCTATAATTGTTTTAAGATTTGTTTTTTTATGGCTATAAATTTGATCATAGAAAAAACTAAAACTTAAATAAAAATGTAATTATTTTCAACCTTTTACCTTACTACACTATAAAATTAGTTAAAATTATATCCTCATAGTTTGGAGTATCTATCCCCATACTTTTACCAGCATTTATACACTTTAACAGCCACGCCATGTTACTAGCTAAAGTTCTCATAGTTTGTAAACCTTCTTTATCTTTAAGAACATCATCTGGTTTGCTACCATGAACCATATTCCAGTATTGAGATGTAACAATTGGCATATTATTCATTGCAAAATATTTATTCAATTGATCAAATGTTGATGTTGCGCCACCTCTTCTACAGCTAACAATTCCAGCTGCTAATTTATTTTTAAACAGATTTCTTCTTCCATAAAAAATTCTATCCATAAAGGATGTTATCATTCCACTTCCAGATGCAAAGTGTACAGGTGTACCAAAAACAAATCCATCAACATTTGGAACTTTTTCTAAAAATTCATTTACTTTATCATCTACAATACATCTTCCTGTTTCTAAGCATTTTCCACATCCAATACATCCAGCTATTGGCTTATTTCCAATCCAAAATTCTTCTGTTTCTATTCCATTTTTTTCTAAAGTATTTTTTACTTCTGTTAACGCTGTATATGTACAGCCTTTCTGATGTGGACTTCCATTTACTAATAAAACTTTCATAAAACCTCCATTTAAGCAATTTATGCTTTAACCAATATTTTAATAAAATCTTCATTATAATTGTGAAAAGAACAAAAAAACATGATTAAAAATTTATGAGCTTTTAGATTACAGACATGCTACATGTTTATTTTTACAACTTTTTTACAACTTCATTTTGATTTTTATATATGCAATTTGGTGGAATTATATTTCTTACAGATGATAGTGGATATATATTTGAATTTCTTCCGTATTATAGTTCCTGGGTTTAATACCGAACCACATCCAATTTCTGCTTCATCTCCTATCATTGCTCCAAACTTTTTTAATCCTGTTTCAATTTTTTCTGTTTCATTTTTTACTACTATTATTTTTTTATCTGATTTAACATTTGATGTTATTGAACCTGCTCCCATATGTGCTTTATATCCTAATATGGAATCTCCTACATAATTGTAATGTGGCACTTGAACTTTGTTAAATAGTATTGCATTTTTTAATTCTGTTGAGTTTCCAACTACCGAATTTTCTCCTATAATTACATTTCCTCTAATAAATGCACAATGTCGAACTTCTGAATTTTTTCCTATAATTGCTGGTCCTTGTATATATGAAGTTTCTGCTATTTTTGCTGTTTTTGCAATCCATATATTTTCACCTTTTAAATAATATTCATCTTTGTCTAAAGAATTTCCTAATTCAATTATAAATTCTTTTATTTTTGGTAATACTTCCCAAGGATATGTAGCTTCTTTAAATATCTTATATGCTATAGTTTCTTTTAAATTAAATAAGTTTTCTATATTACACTCTTTCATAATTTCGATACTAACCCTTTCTTTAATATTGTCTTTCTAATTAGACCATCTTCCATTCAGTTTAACATATTTTATTTTTATTGATTATAACTATATCACTAAAATAAATTTGTGTTATTCTGTGATAAGTAAAAGCACTCTATATAGAGTGCTTAAAAACATTCAAAAATGGTTGCGGGGGGTAGACTCGAACTACCGACCTTTGGGTTATGAGCCCAACGAGCTGCCAACTGCTCCACCCCGCGATATAATTACTTTTTTATTATACAACTTATAACATTAATTGTCAATACAAACACTAGAGAAAATTGCAAAAATTAATAAAAACTTATCTAGAAAAATAATTAAGACATATTATCCATATAAAAGAAATTTCTTCCAAATGATAATAACCTAACTATAATAAATTATATGCAATCTTCTCTAAAATATTCATATTTATATAGAGAATTATCAAAACTCAAATTATATTTAGTAATTTGAGTTTTGATTAAAAATTAATCTGCAAAAATCTTTTCAAATTCATCAGCATCAATCTTCTCTTTCTCAAGTAAGATTTGAGCAACCGCATGAAGCTTATCAACATGATCTGAAAGAATTTGTTTAGCCCTCTCATATGCTTTATCAACTATAGCCTTAGTTTCCTCGTCAATAATACCAGCTGTCTCTTCTGAATATTCTTTAGATTGAGCAAAATCTCTACCTAAAAATACTTCTTCTTGATTTTGACCTAACATTAAAGTTCCAATTCTTTCACTCATACCATATTTAGTAACCATACTTCTAGCAATTTTAGTAGCTCTTTCTATATCATTACTTGCACCTGTAGAAATATCATTTAAAATTAAAGCCTCAGCAACTCTACCACCTAATAAAGAAACGATATTTTCTTCCATTTCTGTTTTAGACATAAATGATTTATCTTCTGTCGGTCTATACATTGTATAACCACCAGCCATACCTCTTGGTACGATTGATATTTGATGAACAGGATCTTGTGTTTCTAGATAATGACTTACAACTGCATGACCTGCTTCATGATAAGAAACTAATTTATTCTCTTTTTCACTTCTAACTCTTGTTTTCTTTTCAGGTCCCATTGTAACTTTAATCATTGCGTCTTCAATTTCCTTCATTCCTATTTCAGTTAAATTTCTTCTTGCTGCTAAAAGAGCTGCTTCATTTAATACATTTTCCAAATCTGCTCCTGCAAATCCAGAAGTATTTTTTGCTATAACTTTTAAGTCTACATCACTAGCTAATCTCTTCTTTCTTGCATGTACATCTAATATTTGTTCTCTAGCTTTAACATCAGGTGCGCCAACTACTATCTGACGATCAAACCTTCCTGCTCTTAATAATGCCTTATCTAATACATCTGGTCTATTTGTAGCTGCTAATACAATAACACCTTCATTATCTGAGAATCCATCCATTTCAACTAATAACTGATTTAATGTTTGTTCTCTTTCATCGTGTCCTCCTCCAAGGCCTGCACCTCTTTGACGTCCAACTGCATCAATTTCATCTATAAAAATTATACATGGTGCATTTTTCTTTGCTTGTTCGAATAAATCTCTAACTCTTGATGCACCAACACCAACAAACATCTCAACAAAATCTGATCCACTTATAATAAAGAATGGAACTCCTGCTTCTCCTGCAACTGCTTTTGCTAATAATGTTTTACCAGTACCAGGTTGACCTACTAATAAAACACCTTTTGGTATTCTTGCTCCCATATCTGTAAATTTTTTTGGATTTTTTAAGAATTGTACTATTTCTTGTAATTCTTCTTTTTCTTCATCAACACCTGCTACATCTTCAAATGTAATTTTATTTTTATCTGCTGGTGTCATTACTCTAGCCTTACTTTTTCCGAAAGACATTGTTTTTCCGCCACCTTGGGCATTATTTAACCCACCCATCATAAAAAACCAAAAAATGAAGAATATTATTAAAATTCCAAATGGTGTTAATAATCCTAAAATTATTGAAAATACAGATTCTGAATTTTCTTCTAAAGTAAATGCTCCATTTTTTATAAATTCTTCTGTATAATCCATAAAGCTTTCTATACTTGGAATATTAACTTCTTTTTTTACTTTATCATCTGTTAACTCAACTGTCGCTGATTTTCCAGCTGAATCTATAGCAATTGTTTCTACTTTCCCCTCATTTATTTTTGTTATTAATTCTGAATATTTTAGCTTTGTATCTGTATTTGTCATTATAGATGACAATACAACTATAAATATTACTCCTATTATTAGCCACATTGCTAATGTTTTAATACCGTTTTTCAAAATAATTCCTCCATTTCTGTACGCTTTATTCATCGTCATTATAACTAATGTGTCTATTATGCTTTTATAACATATATATTTTTCTTTTGCAATATTTTTTCTATTACTTTTTCATTACAAAAAATGCCCTCTTTAACTATTATTACGGCTACTTATATTTAACAATATACATATTATATAATAGATTTATTAAACATAATTAATATTAATCCGAAAAAAAGAGTTTAACCTAAGTCACCATTCACTCTTACTAGTATTTTATAGAGCTATAAAGTATATATTATGATTTTTTATTAATATTTTAATATTCTTATTAGGAGTTAAATATTTATTACCAATATTATTACCACACAATTTAATTATATCTTCTATATGTATTTTTTCAATACCATTTGTAGAACCTAACAACCTTGATATAGTGTATAATAAAATTCTTGATTTTATAACCTTTTCTTGTTGATTAAATTTCTTTAAATTCAATATAAATTCATTAGAACTCTCTTGTATAATTAATTCTTGATATTTTTTTTCAACAACCATTTGTAAATAATCGTCTTCTTCTTTTACTAAATCAGATAATCTATCAATTGTTTGAATTATATTCGGATTAAATTCTTTTTTTATATACGGAATTACAACATTTCGTGTTTTATTTCTTGAATATATATTTTCAAAATTTGTCTTATCTATTCGTGGTTCTAAATTATTAATTTTACAATACTCTTCAATATCATCTCTTTCACATTCTATGAGAGGTCTTATATATTTATGGCTTTTTATTGGTTCAATTCCTCTAAGCCCTACAATTCCACTTCCTCTTAAAATATTCATAATAATTGTCTCAACTTTATCATTTTTATTATGAGCTATAGCAATTTTATTTGAATTTGTTTTTTGTAAAATTTCATCAAAAAAATCATATCTAACTTTTCTGCCAGCCTCTTCTGTTCCTATTTTATTATTATTTGCAATTTTTTGAACATCTATACTTTTTGAATAAAACTCAATATTATTTTTTTCACAAAAATTTTTTACAAATAATTCATCTTCTTTTGCTTCTTCTCTAATCATATGATTAATATGTGCAACAACAATCTCATAATTTAAATTAAATATATTATCATTTCTTATATTATTTAATATATTAAGCATACAAATAGAATCTGGTCCTCCAGAAACACCAAGAACCAGCTTATCTCCATTTTGTATTAAATTATATTTTTTTATTGTATTTAAAACTTTTAACAACAGTAAATGTGACATTGAGCTCATCCCTCTTTGGCGCATTTTATTCATTTCTTTCTTTTCCTCTAACATTATTTTACTACCTAACATTCTTTTACTATTTTATTATAAACTATTAAAGTATTAATAATATTAATTTAAAAAAATGAGTTTGACCTAAGTCGCTATTCACTTTAATCAATTATAGTGTGTATCAAAAATATGAATATTTAGTATCTGAAACGCCTTGGGAAACAAAATTTTTGAAAATTCATATTATTATTACTCATAATTTCTAAATTTAAAGTTTCATATAATTATTTTGAAAATTAATCATCAAACCTTCTTTCAAGATTAACAAATTTTGTATAACTTCCAAGCCAACCAAGATCTACTGTTCCTGTAGAACCACCTCTATGTTTAGCTATAATAACTTCTGCAATGTTCTTTTTTTCACTATCTTCGTTATAATAATCATCTCTATATAGAAACATAACAATATCAGCATCTTGTTCTATTGCACCTGATTCACGAAGGTCAGATAACATTGGCCTATGATCTGGTCTTTGTTCTACAGCTCTTGATAATTGAGAAAGTGCTATAACTGGCACATTTATTTCTTTTGCTAAAATTTTTAATGCTCTACTTATTTCAGATATTTCTTGCTCTCTACTACCATTTTTTTTATTACTTCCTTGTACTAATTGTAGATAGTCTATTACTACCATTCCAATGTTTTTTTCTAACTTTAATTTTCTACATTTAGCTCTTATTTCAGTTATTGAAATACCTGGTGTATCATCTACATAAATTCCTGTTTCTGATAACGGTCCTATCGCTTCAGCTAATTTTGACCAATCTTCATCTTCTAATTTTCCTGTTCTAACTTTGTTACTGTCTACCATTGCTTCACTACATAATATTCTGTTTACCATTTGTTCTTTTGACATCTCTAAACTAAATATTGCTACAGGTGTATTTCCTCTTAATGCTGCGTTTGTTGCTATATTTAAAGCAAATGCTGATTTTCCCATTGCTGGTCTTGCTGCTATTAATACTAATTCTGAACCATGTAGTCCAGCTGTTCTATAATCTAAATCTGAAAATCCTGTTGGCACTCCAGTTAAATGACTTTTTCTATTATATAATTCTTCTAATTGTGTAAAACTGTCTACTAGAATATCTTTTATTGGTGTATATCCTTTTTGATTTTTATTTTGCATTATGTTAAAGATTTTCTTTTCTGCTCCTTCCATGATGTCTTCAACAGCTTCTGTTGGATCATATCCCAATTCTATTATTTCATTTGCTGTTTTTATTAAGTTTCTTAATGTTGATTTTTCTTCAACTATTTTAATATATTTCAAAGCATTTGCTGTTGTTGGTACTTTTTCAGGCAATTCTGTTATGTATTCAAATCCTCCAACTTGTTCAAATTTTCCCATTGATTCAAGTTCAGCTTTTACTGTTATTAAATCTATTGGTTCTGCTCTATTGTATAAATTCATCATTGCTTCAAATATTATTTTGTTGTCTTCTCTGTAAAAATCTTCACTTTTTAAAAATTCTATACTACTTGAAACAGCATCTTTGTCAGTCAGCATACTCCCTATTACTGCTTGTTCAGCTTCTATATCATTTGGTGGTACTTTTCCTATATCCATATAAATCACATCACTTTACTTTTTTAAATTATAAAATTATTAAATTTACTCTGATATAATATCTATTTTTAGTTTTCCAACTACGCCTTCAAATAGTTTTATCTCTATCGTAAATGTACCTAATGTTTTAATAGCTTCTTTTAAATCTATTTTCTTTTTATCAACTTTGATATTATATTCTGTTTCTAAATTTTCTGCAATTTCCTTTGATGATACTCCACCAAATATCTTTCCATTTGCTCCTGATTTTACTTTTATTTTTAATAATATTTTTGATATTTTTTCTGCTAACTTCTCAGCCTCTTCTTTTTCCTTAGATTTTTTAAATGCATTTGAAGCTTGCTTTGCTTTCAATTTGCTCATATTCTCAGTATTTGCTTCTACTGCTAAATCTTTAGGGAATAAAAAGTTTCGTGCATATCCATCTGATGCGTTTATTACTTGATCTTTTTTTCCTACACCTTTTATATCTGCTTTTAAAATAACTTTCATAATTAATTAATTAATTTCCTTTCTCTATTTTTTTATTATCTATTACCATCTTCACCTTTCAAACTTTGATCTTCAATTTTAGAATTAGGAATTAATTTGTGCTTAATTTCTAAATATTGAGTAATTGTTTTCATAATTTCAGGATTCACATTAATATTTGCTGCATACTTTTTCATATTTTCTATAGGTTCTTTCATGAATATATTTATATCTAAATTATTTGCCCTACATATATCATTAATTGTTATATATAATACCTCTAATCTTCCTTGGTTAATAAAATGTGTATAAGTTTCATTCATATCTTCATTCAAAGAATATAATAATGTAACATTATTTTCACCTTTTCTTATATAATGAGTTTGATTTAATAAAATTTTAGCTTTTTCCTTACTATTATATGCCAATTTTGGATAAAAACATGTTTCACAATTTCCAATCTTTGTTTCATAAATTGTATTTCTTTTATCTCCTTCACATTGAAGTTTATATTCAATATTATTATGATAATAAAATAATTCCATTAACTTTCCTACTTCAATATTATATTCATTTACATTTGCCGAAGCTATAGTAGTATTCAAATCATATGTTAAATTTATCCTAGATTCAACAAAAGCCATTATTGTGCATTGTTTTTCTAAATTTGATTTGTATTGAAGTTTTAATTGCTTTGATATTTTATCAATCCCAATCATTTTTATTAATTTTGGAAATATAAAATCTCTACTCTTTTTGATTTCTTCCTGTGTTGCAAAAAATTCAGTTTGTACTCCTACTTTCTCTATCTTTTTCTTATTCTGTTTTTGAATTTCAAATTGAATACCATCCAAAGTTCCATTGTAACTTGATGGATCTATATAAGCTTTTTCATTATTATCTATTTCAGCTATTACATCTTGATGTTCTGATATTTTATTTAAATAACTATTATACATACTTACTCTCACGTCTTCTGCTTTTATACCTAAATGTAATAAAATATCTCTAGCAAACTTTGCTTGAGCAAAACAAACACCTTTACCCATAAAAGCTAAAAAAATAGGATGTTTATTGACCTTTAATATTTCCTTATCTTCATCTGTTTCCTGTTTTACATTTTCATACATAGTCATAATTCTAATATACTCTAAAACATTTAAAATATTTTGTTTTTTAGAAAACATTGGATTATAAATCATTTCTGCTATATTCTTTAATTTTTTCTCATACATATAATATAATTGTAAAGGTTCAGCATTAATAATATAATTAAATATAAGATATTTTTTTAATTGTTTTAAATATTTATTTATAATTCCATTGTCGTTTTGAATTGTATAATTTTCAAATTTATTTATTTCTTTTTGAGCTTCAATAATTTCATCTAACATTTTGTAATTCTCTTCCAATTTCTTTCTCCTTTGTTAATTTTTATTACTGAGTATTAGCTTTCTATCTCTGTAAAATACTCATCTATACGAGTGATCAATTCTTGTTTAACTTCTTTTGTTGTTTTACCTTCAACTTGAGCTCCAGCAAGAGTGATGTGACCTCCTCCGCCTAATTTTTCTAAAATAACTTGAACATTTATATCTCCTATTGAACGACCGCTAATAGTTATTTTATCTCCTGTATCTCCTAAAACGAATGATGCTGTTACATCGCTAATTGTTAATAATTCATCTGCTGCTTTTGCACATAGCAACCCTATATCCTTATCCTTATCCTGATTACAAATCGCTATTGCTATTGTACTATTAACTATTTCTGCACTTTTTACTATATCTGCTATAGTATTAAAAGATTCTAAGTCACTTTGAAACCATTTTTTTACTTTAATTATATCAACACCACTCTTACGTAAATATGCAGCAGCTTCAAAAGTTCTTACTCCTGTTTTATAAGTAAAGCTTTTTGTATCCATCATTATACCTGCATATAAGCTTTCTGCTTCTATCTTTTTAAGTTCTACATTCACATTAGTATATTGTAGTAATTCAGTTACCAATTCTGCTGCTGATGAAGCATATACTTCTTGAAATGTCAATGTTGCATTTTCAATATAATCTGCACTTCTTCTATGATGATCTATTATTACTATTTTACTAGCTTTTTTTAATAATTCTGGTGATTCCACATATGATGTTTTATGTGTATCAACAACCACTATTAAAGTATCTTCATCAAGATTTTCTTCGGCTACTTCTTTACTTATTAATACATCTTCATATTCAGGTTCTTCAGATAAACTTTTTTTAAAATTTTTTAATGTAGGTGTATTACTTGTAATTATATAAGCATTTTTCCCTAAACTTTTTGCTAACGCATAAATACCTATACTAGATCCCATTGCATCAATATCAGGATTTACATGTCCCATTATCATCACTTTTTTTGACTCTTTTATTAAATTTTCTAAAGCATGTGCAACTACTCTTGCTTTTACCTTTGTTCTTTTTTCTACTTCTTGAGCCCTTCCTCCAAAAAACTTATATATATCATTTTGTCTAATTACAGCTTGATCTCCACCTCTACCAAGTACTATATCCATAGCAGTTTGTGCAGATTTATATTTTTCTTTATCACTTTGTCCTTCATTGGAAATAGCAATACTTAATGTAAACTGAATTTTTTGTTTTGGATCTACTTCTTTTATTTTGTCTAATATACTAAATTTCTCTTCTTTTATTTTATCTAAATATCTTTGTTCAAATATATATACATATCTATCTCTGTCAGATTTTATTAAAACTCCATTCGTTTCATTTGTCCATTCATATATGTTTTTATCTATCTCTGCTATATATTGTGCCTTTTCTTCACTCTCTAACATTTGCATATTTTCTTCATAGTTATCTATCATGATTATTCCAACACATGATTTTGAATTATTATATTCATTTTGTAATTTTATATTTTCTGTTTCATCAATAAAATATAAAATTGCCATATATTCATTTTTTTGAGATTTGCTATATCTTTTAGAATTAACAAATTTACCAACCATTCTATATGTTTTCTTATTTACTTTTACAGTTTTTAATATATTTTTATCATTATTTTTAATTTTATCTTTAATTTCTTCTTTTATCTCAAATGTTAAATCATTTATAAATGTATTTGTATCTATGTTTGCAAATTCTGATGCAAATTTTGAACTTTTCCATACAACATTCCCATCTGTTTCTAATATTATTAATGGAAATGGAGAATTTATTAAGCTTGTTTTTGCAGCTGAATCTACTGTTAATGTTAGGTCTTGTAATGTTTCTGATATTTCACTTTTTCTTTTATTGTTTGCAAAATATGTGTATCCTATTATTAGTATATATATTAATATCGATGGTATTATCCATCTTGTATCTTGCACATTTATTAATAATAATAGTATTAATATTACTACTAAATATATTTTTGTTCTTGATACTAAATTATCAAATATTTTTTTATTATTACTATTTTGCATTTAACGCTCTCCTTTTACCTTTCTATTTTACCTTCAAATACCTTATTTGTCAAGGTAAAAAATATCTTCAAGGTTTTTCTCATAAAATTGATTTTAGAAAAAAGATATATATTGTAAAGCAAGTTTGATCTAAATCACTATTAACTTTAATCCATTATAGTGTGTATTTAAAATAAGCATATTTAGTGTTTTAAACGCCTTGGAAATCGGAGCAAAGAAATTTATATCTTTTTCTAAATATTACATTATACCAAAAATCGAAACTTAAAAACAAAATGAACATAATAACAAATTATCCCATAGAAACACTTTGTAACAATTTAATGATTTTATAAATTAATACTAATGAAATGACAGATATATAATATTTAATTTTAAATAAGCAATTTCATTAAGGAAACCATTAACTTATTACAAAATGTCCTTATGGGACATTTTATTGAATACTGATAGTGTTGAATAATTATAACTTTCTCTATACTATCCAAAAAACATATTATTAACAATTGGTGCAACCACTGTAGTAATTAATCCTGTAATAGATATAGCCAAACCACTAATTGCTCCTTGAACTTCACCTAATTCTAATGCTGTTGTAGTACCTGAACCATGTGCTGCTGTACCACATGCCAACCCTTGTGATACTTCATCTTTTATTTTCAATATTTTAAAAATTGTTGGTGCAATAACTGCTCCTATTATACCTGATAATATAACTGCAAACACTGTAATTGAAGATAATCCTCCTAATTCATCTGCAACACCTATTGCAATTGGAGCTGTTATTGATTTTGGTAATAGTGACGCTCCTATTTCATTGGACATTCCAAAAATTTTAACTAATACAACTATAACTACTGCATTTGCCACTACTCCTGATATTATCCCTGAAATTATAGCTATTATATTCTTTTTTAATATTTTTACTTTTTTATAAAGTGGAATTGCTAAACATACAGTTGTTGGAGTTAAAAAATAAGATATATATTTTGCTCCATTATTATATGTATCATATTTAATATTACATAGTAATAAAATTGCTACTATTATTATAGTTGTTAATAATAATGGATTTAACAAGCTAATCTTTGTTTTGTTTTTTATTTGAACACTTAAATAATATATAATTATGGTAATTATAAATCCAAAATAAGCTGAGTTTATTAACATTTCATTCATTATCTTTTACATTCTCCTTCTAAATATTTTATTTCTTCTTTTTTTCCATTTTTATTTGTAATTTTAGCTACAATTTGAGATACTATTGCTGTAATCGCTAAAACTACTATTGTTGAAATTATTACTATTATTATAATTTTTAACATAGAATCTTGATATGCGAAGAATGTATCCATTATTCCTACTGTTTCTGGAACGAAAAATATTAACATAATAGATAAAAAATATTCTCCTGTTTCTTGAATTTGATCTAATTTTACTACTTTTGTGGATAATGCAATAAATAATAATATCATCCCATATATACTTGCTGGAATTGAAAATGGTAATAAAAAATTTATTACTTCTCCAACAAATGAAAATAATAATATTATTAATAATTGTCTTAAATATTTCAAATATACCCCCATTTATAAATTAAATACCTTTTAAAATCTTTTCTACATGTTTTGAATTATATTATATTATTATCTATTTTTCAATAATCTTCGAAATCGTTTACATAATTAATTTAATTTTTTTAGCTTCCTCTTTCCTTATTGCAATAATGCTTCCTCTAACAATAAAAGCTCTTGGATCATTTGATGGACTAACTAAAATTGGAACAATCTTTGTCCCCTTTACTAATCCCAAATCCAATAGCCTTCTTTTTATATTTGAATCACAATCCACACTTTCAATAATACCTTCTCTATTTAATTCTAATTCGTTTAAATTCATTCCTTGATTTTTCATATAATATATCATCTCCCTACTATTTATAAAGTCAGGCTCATAATGTCTGACATATGATATAATATATTATATTTTGTCGATTTTTAAATGTTACTAATTGTTATCTTTTCTTATTTAAGTTTCGGCTTTTTGCAAAAGATATATTATTTAGAAAAAAGATATATATTATTCAGCTCTGTTTTCCAAGGCGTTTAAGATATTGAACATTCAAACCTTAGAGACACACTATAATGACTTAAAGTGAATAACGACTCACTGTCAAACTCGCTTTATAATATATATCTTTTTTCTATAATAAAGTTTGAAAAATAAAAACCGATACTTAAATCTTTTCTTAGTCTTTACATATAACATAATATATGCTAAAATATATATAGAATAATAAGATTATGAAAGTGCAATTATTTAGCATTTAGATATAAAAAGGGAGTATACAATGGAAAAAACAATAGAAAAAATTTATAATGACACAGAATTCATAAACATTATAAAAGATATAATTGAAAATAATACAGTTAATCAGATGAAAATTTACAAACAACATTATGAAACAAGCTGTTTTGATCACTGTTTAACAGCATCATATTATTGTTATCAATATTGCAAAAAATTTCATTTAGATTACATATCTTGTAGTAGAGCAGCAATGCTACATGATCTATTTTTATATAATTGGCGTAAACATCAAAATGGTAGAAAAGGACTACATGCCTTTACACATCCAAAAACAGCATATGAAAATGCTTCAAAACTGTTTAATTTAAATGAAAAGGAAAAAGACATAATTTTAAAACATATGTGGCCTGTAACATTTGCATTACCAAAATATAAAGAAAGTTACATATTAACATTGGTTGATAAATATTGTGCATTAAATGAATCATTTTGTGAAATTAGAAATAGATTTTATAAAAAAAAGCTATTCAGATACGCATATGTATTTTTATGTATATTATTTATTAGATTATAAAAGGAATTGAAGCCTTTGGCTACAATTCCTTTTATGGTATTTAAAAAACAAAAATTTCCTTTCGAAAACATAACTATTAAAAGCTGAATAATACTAATTTAAAAATTTATATTATTCAACTTATATTTTCTATTCTGCTTTGTTTTCCGTTTTCGCCTCTTCAACAGCTGGTGTTTCTACAACTTCAGCAGTTTCTTTTACAGCTGTTGTCTCTACAGTTTCCTTAACTGGTTCTTCTAATTGTTCTTTAATAACAATTTCTTTATCTTCAATTCTAGCTCCAACCATTTCTCTAGTTTTAGCAGATTTACCAACTCTATTTCTTAAATAGAATAATCTAGCTCTTCTAGCTTTACCAACTCTAACTAATTCTACTTTTTCAACTAATGGTGAATGAATTAAGAATGTTTTTTCAACACCTACACCATAAGAAATTTTTCTTACTGTAAATGTTTGATTAACACCTCCACCTTGTACTTTTATTATTATTCCTTCAAAAACTTGAATTCTTTCTTTGTTTCCTTCTTTAATTCTAACATGTACTTTAACAGTATTACCAACTTTTAGTTCTGGTATTTTATCTTTTAATTGTTCATGTTCAATTGATTTTATTATATCCATTTTAGAAAATTACCTCCTTTTTATTTTGAGCGGTACCTACTCATTTGGTACTTCATTACAAATTTTATCTAAAATTTTCTTGTCATCTTCCGATAACTTCACTTCTTTTAAAAGTTCTGGTCTTTTATTTAAAGTTATCCTTAGACTTTGTTCTTTTCTCCATTTGTCAATATTCTGATGATGACCTGAAAGTAATACTTTAGGAATTTTTTGTCCTTCAAAAATTTCTGGCCTAGTATATTGTGGATATTCCAAAAGGCCTTGTGAAAATGATTCTTCTTTTGTTGAATCATCTTTTATAACACCTTGAATATATCTACTTACACTATCAATTAGTACCATTGCTGGAATTTCACCACCTGTTAATACATAATCACCTATAGAAATTTCTTCATCAACAATTTTGTCAATTACTCTTTGGTCTACACCTTCATAATGTCCACATAGAAAAATTAAATGTTTGTGTTTAGATAGTTCTTTAATTTTACTTTGATTTAACTTTTTTCCTTTAGGGGACATATATATGACCTTTGCTTCTTCTGAATCTACAGACTTATACGCATCATATACAACATCTGGCATCAAAACCATTCCTGCCCCACCACCATATGGAGTATCATCAACTTTCTTATGTTTGTCTTTTGAAAAATCTCTAATATTTATCAAATTAATATTTATTAGACCTTTTTCCTTTGCTTTTCCAATTACGCTTTTATTTAAACATTCAAACATTTCTGGAAAAAGTGTTAATACATCAAATAGCATAACATTCTCCCTTCGATTTACTAATTATAAAACAAAAATTTTTATATATTATTTTATAAATTAGATTTCTTACCCTAAAATGTCCAAGCAGACTTTTAAATAAGTCCTTTCAAAATATGAACTACTATCTTTTTCTGTTGTAAATCTATTTGTTTTATAACATCAGATATTGCTGGTAATAATAATTGTTTTCCAAGTTCATTTTTTACAACATATATGTCATTACTTCCTGTATTATAAATATCTTCAAGTTTGCCTAATAAAATTCCTTCATCAGAATATACTTCTAATCCTATTAAATCAACAATATAATATGTACCTTCTTCTAACTCAGGTTCATCTTTTCTATGTATTTTTAAATAAGAATTTCTTAAAAGCTCAGCTTCTTCAACGCTATCTATTCCTTTGAATTTTAATAAAACCATTTCTTTATGATATTTTATTTCTTCAATTTCGTATTGTCTTTTTGTTTTGTTAGTTTCAACATATATATTTTTTATATTATCAAATCTTGTAATATCATCAGTAAATGGCTTTACTTTTACCATTCCTTTTATTCCAAATGTATTAACTATTTGACCTATTTCTAAAAATTCTTGCATATATTTACTCCAAAAATTTTTTCTTTATCCTATAAATTCAATTGTAACTTTCTTTTGTTGTCTACTTGCAACAGCTTTTACAACTGATCTAATAGATTGTGCAAGCCTTCCTTGTCTACCTATTACTTTACCCATATCTCCTTCTGCAACTTTTACTTCAAATACTACTGATTTCTCTCCTTGTAATTCATTTATTTGAACTGCTTCTTTATTATCAACTAAATTTAGTATTATTGTTTCAATTATTTCTTTCATTTCATTTTCCCTTTCTATCTTGTAAAATCACTAATATTTAAAAAATCTTATGTAAATTTCTAAATTATTTAGCTTGTTCAATTAATTTTTTTACTGTATCTGTTGGTTTAGCTCCATTTTTTATCCATTGTTCAATTTTTTCTTTATCTAAAACTATTGTTGATGGTTTTGTCATAGGATTATAAGTTCCTATTTGTTCAATTATTTTTCCATCTCTTGGGCTTTTAGAATCAGCAACAACTATGTGATAAAAAGGTGCTTTTTTCTTTCCTTCTCTTTGTAATCTTATTTTTACCATTTTAAATTCACCTCCTAAAAATTTTATTATCTATCGTTTTACAGAATTACTAAGTAATTCTGAATAAGTTATCTGTAACTTGCTTTTTGCTTGAACAGCTAACTTAAAATTTAATAACTATATTTTAAAATTCTTTAAAGCATTTTCATCAATACCATTCATAAGCTTTTTCATTCCGCCTTTATTTTTCATCTGTTTCATCATTTTTTGGGTCATTTCGAATGATTTTATGAATTTATTTATGTCTTGTACTGTTGTTCCACTACCTTTTGCTATTCTCATTCTTCTACTAGCATTTAAAAGTTTTGTATTCCTTTTTTCCTTTTGAGTCATTGAACAAATAATAGCTTCTATTTTGACAAATTCTTTATCATCTATTTTTAGATCTTTGAATTGATTCATACCTGGTATTAATTTTAGCAATGATGAAAAAGATCCCATTTTTTTCATTTGTCTTATTTGTGATAAATAGTCATCTAAGTCTAGTTCACTTTTTCTAATCTTTTTTTCCAATTTTTCTGTTTCTTCTAGATCAAATGCCTCTTCTGCCTTTTCTATTACTGCTAATATATCTCCCATTCCTAAAATTCTTGATGCCATTCTGTCTGGATGGAATATTTCTATGTCACTTAATTTTTCTCCTGTTGCTGCAAATTTTATTGGTCTTCCTGTAACTTTTTTTACTGATAATGCTGCTCCACCTCTTGTATCACCATCTAATTTGGTTAGTACAATTCCGTCTATTCCTACTTTTTCATTGAATGTTTCTGCAACATTTACGGCTTCTTGACCTGTCATAGAGTCTACTACTAATAGAATTTCATGTGGTTTTACATTCTTTCTTACATTTTGTAATTCTTCCATTAGTTGTTCATCTATTTGTAATCTACCTGCTGTATCTAATATAATTACATCATTTAATTTTGACATTGCTATATTTATTGATTGTTTTGCAATTTGTACTACATCTTTTGATTGTTCATTTGCATATACTGGAATATTTAGCTGTGCTCCTACTACTTGTAATTGTTTAATTGCTGCTGGTCTATATATATCACATGCTACTAATAATGGCTTTTTTCCTTGTTTTCTAAATAAATTTGCAAGCTTTCCTGCAGTTGTTGTTTTTCCAGAACCTTGTAATCCTACTAACATTATTATTGTTGGTGGATTTGAAGTAAAATTTACTTTACTTTCTGTTCCTCCTAATAATTCTACTAATTCATCTTTAACAATTTTTATAACCTGTTGACCTGGTGTTAACGATTTTAATACATCTTGTCCTAATGCTTTTTCTTGTATGCTTGATATGAATTCTTTTACTATTTTAAAGTTAACATCTGCTTCTAATAGTGCAAGTTTTACTTCTCTTAGCATATCTTTCAAATCTGAATCTGTAATTCTTGCTTTTCCTTTAAATTTTCTAGTTATTTCTTGCAATCTAGAAGATAGTCCTTCAAAAGCCATATATTTCCATTCCTTTCTATGGTTTTTCTATACTAAACAATTCAACTCTTTTTTTACTGTTTCTAAAATATTAGCAACTTTTTTGTCAGATGAATTTTTTTGTATTTTTGATAATTCTAATAAAACTTGTTGTATCTTCTTTTCTTGATTCGACATCCTTTTCATAAATAATAACTTTTCTTCGTATTTGAAAAGTTTTTTCTCCCCTTTCTTAATTATGTCCCTAACAGCTTGCCTTGTTATTTCATTGTTTTCAGCTATTTCTGATAATGACAAGTCATTATTATAGTAGTCATTTAAAAATTCATATTGTTTTTCTGTTAATAATTTTCCATATAAGTCACATAATATACTTATTTTTACTTTTTCATCCATAACTACTACCTCTTTTATAATGTAATGCTAATATACTTTACACCATTTTTGTCAATTTGTCAATAGTTTTTTGATTTGAATTTCGTTTTTTTTATTTTATGAATTTAATTATAGAAAAAAGATATATATGATAAAGCAAGTTTGACAGTAAATCGCTATTCACTTTAAGCCGTTATAGTGTGTTTCTAAAATTTGAATGTTCAGTATCCTAAACACCTTGGAAAACGGAGCTGAATAATATATATCTTTTTTCTAAAGAATATATTTTTTGCAAAAAAAGAAACTTAAATTTTTCTTTTTTGAATCATATACGTAATTTTTGCTACTAAACTACTAGGAACAAAATGACTAAAAAAAATACCCAACTTAACATCTAGTCCAGGTATAATATAAAATTTACCTTTTAAAAATTTATTTATTGCATATTTTGCAACATCAAAACTATTAGCCTCTCTCATATGAAAATTAACATTTGCAACATTATTAAAATTTGTCTTAACAGGACCTGGACATAAAATACTTATTTGAACATTCGATTTTTCTTTTATTAACTCTTCCCTAATAGCTTCAGCTAATTTAACAACATAAGATTTTGTAGAATAATATGTTGCCATTAATGGACCTGGCATAAATACTGCAATAGATGCTACATTTAATATTTTTCCAGTATTTTTAGCTTTCATATCTACTAAATACAATTTAGTCAAAATATGATATGCAACTATATTAGTTTTTATCATTCTCAATTCTTTATTTAAATCTGTTTTTGTAAAATTCCCGCAATCTCCAAATCCAGCATTATTTATTAAAATATCAACATCTTTTACACATTTGTGTAACTCTTTACAGTTTTCTTCTATTGATAAATCCATTGCTATAATTTCAACTTTTGCATTTTTCATATCTTCTAATTCTTTTTGAAATTCTTTTAATTTTTGTTCATCTCTTGCTACTAGGACTATATTGTAGCCTTTTTTATTTAAAATTCTAGCAATGTCTTTACCAATTCCTGAAGATGCTCCTGTAATTAAAGCTTTCATCTAAAATTCACCCCTCTCTTTTCATATTATTATGAATTTAAGTAATTTTATTTTTTACTAAATTTATTCAATAATACTCCTACTTTATGAACAATTTCTGTTGATTTATTATTAGCAATTTCTTTTCCAAAAGCTTTACCACTAACTGTTAGTGCTGATACTAAAGCACTTAAAATAAATTGTATATCAAAAGGCATTTTTAATTCTGATGAAATTTTTATTGCAATTAATGCACTTATAGATCCACTTAATACACCACAAATATCGCCTATAACATCTGCACATATATTTGCAACTTTTGGTGCATTTTTTATTAATTTTATTGAGTTTTTTGAACCTTGAACTTTTTTTGTTGCTTTTGCATGAAATTCTTCTTCATTTGCAACTGTAACTGCAACACCAATAATATCAAAAAATATTCCTATTAATATAACTAATGCTAATATTAATATTGCTGATACTAAATTTAAGTTAGATACTCCATTTGTTGATACATATGAAAATATTATGGATAGTATAAATGTGATTATAAATGATTGTATTACCCATTTCATGTTCGAGTGTTCCTTTTTATTTTTCTTTTTCATAATTAATATCCTTCCTTTCTTATTTTTCATCATATGTTTAAAAAATTAAGGCAAGCATTTTGCTCACCTATTAATTACTTATTTTTAATTAAATTATAATATTTTAGATGGTAAAAATCTAAGTAAATTTTACGGTTTAGGTCTAGTTGAATTTCTCTATTTCCCACTTAGTATTACTACTATAGCCGTTTCCGTTTAAGGGAAATAACTAAATGATACATTTAGCCACCAGATCGCCACTTAAATCCGTACCTTAATCCCTAGATTTTCAAGCTTTTTGACAAAGCAAACATTCTAGAAGTTTTCCTTAACATACTTTTACAAGTTTACTAGTCTTTTTTGCAAATGAAATTTCATAATTCAAAGCAAAATTTATTTGGCCAAAATAATTTCTGCTATGTAAAATAATTAATCCCAATACATTCACTCAAGACAGGCTACTCTATGCTTTTTGTGTCTTGGCACTCAACATAGGTTTAACTTAAATTTCTATTTAAGCCTCCGCGAAACTAGGGACTCGTATATATGCCATTATATACTACCCTAACCTCTTTACTCCCTGGATACACACAAAACTGGCATTTCGCGCACAAACAAGAAACTTCAACGATGTGCCCTTTAGTGGATTTTTAGCCCCACCCTCGTAAACTTAAGTACGACTAGAATAATGCACCATCAATATATATTATACCAATTTTGAGAAAATATTCCAGTCTGATATTTCATTATAAAAAATGCTATTTGTTAAATTGATTTTAAATATATGTGTTTTTATACAATTTTCTCTCTAATTTAAACTTTTTCTTGATTTATAACAACTCTAGCTTTGCTATACCTTAAAAGTCTATTATCTTTCTTAATTCTTCTTTAACTTCATTTAAATCTTTATCATTAGCAATGTTAACAACATTAATATTAGGGTATTTTTCTTTAATTTCTTCTGCAATTTTTAGATATATTCTCTGTTGATTTATACTATTTTCTGCATTATATATTGATTCCTTAAATATAGCTTTTCCTTCTCTATTTAATCTTTCACTATATAACTTTTCGTCTTTTAAATATAATGTTATATAATATATTTCAAAATCTAACTTACTAAAGTCTTCTAATAATTTATAATAAACATCAGTAAATGAATATTCTTTTTTACCTAATCTACAATAATTCTCTTCTGTAAAAAATGTTCTATCAAAAACCATATTAATGTTTTTATTTTCCATCTTTTTCATATATTCTAATAAATCAATATACATTTCTTCTGCCTTCTTCTTGCCTGTTGTTGTACTATCAGATGTTCCACTTAATCTATATAGATTTGTATAACTTATTGAATATCTTAAAAAATCTGTTATTGTTGTTTTTCCAGCTCCTTGTGGTCCTTCAACTACTATTAATTTTGAATTTGCCATTTTATTCTCCTATTTATATTCTTTCTTTTCTTCTTTATTTTTATCTTTTTCAATTTCTTTATTTAAAATATTATTAATAGAATTCATTATGTCTTCCATACTTTCGTCAAAATCATCTTTTTTTACTGTAAACATATCTATACTTCCTTTAATTTTTATTATTTATTTCATTATAGAAAAAAATATCTTTTTCTATATATTATATAATACTATATTGTGCTAATTAAAATCAAGATGTTTATGATTTTTTAGATTTATGAACTATTTGTTACAGTTCACAGTTAATACTAACATTAATATAAAATGGTTATAAATTTAATATTTAATATTTAGTTCGACAATGAGTCGTTATTTACTTTAGTCCTTTATAGTGTGTATCTGTATTTTTAATTCTCAGTATCTTAAACGCCTTGGATAACGGAAATTTTAAATATTATATTTATAACCATTTATGCTACTATTTTTAAATCTGTGAATTGTAAAAACTATTTTGATTCTTACTTATGAATTCGTAAGCACAAGTATACAAAGAAAAGCCCCTAATATTGGGCTTTCCTATTTCATATTAAAATGTCATAAAATTTTAATAATATCTCTTTTGTTCTTTAAATTCTATTATTCCATTCTTTTCCGTCAACAATTCTAGCAACCATCATTGAAGAGGCATCATCTCCAACAACATTTAGAACAGTTGCAGGTGCATCAATAATTGTTGCAATAATTGTTAATATTGGTAAAGTAGCAACTGGATAACCCATCATTGTTATAATTAGCATCTCAGAAATTGTTCCACCACCAATTGGTACAGCCGTTATTAATAAATTTGCAAGTAATGCTACTCCAAGCACCCCCATAACTTCTCCTGCTGTTGCTAAACTTGTTCCAAATAATCCTACTAAAAACATTATTTTAAATACTGATCCTATTATAGACCCATCTTTATGAAAGCTAGTTCCTAATGGTATTGTTGTTTCAGCTATATCACTTGATACTCCCATTTTTTTAGTTGCTTCAATATTTACAGGTATACATGCAGCACTTGAGCATGTTCCGAAGTGCAGTAAGTGTTGCAGGAATTACATTTTTCCAAAATGCTATTACTCCTCTTTTTCCACCTGCAATAAATGCATAAATTGTATAAACAATAAAGTAAAATAATAATGATACAACTAAATATATTATAAATGTTTTTAAATATCCTATTGCAATTGAACTACCAAAACTTCCAATAAATGATGCCATATAACATCCCAATCCTATTGGTGCATAATACATTATAATTTTTACTACATTTCCCATCACATCATTTGCGGATTCTAATACCTTTCTAAATGGCTCACCTTTTTCTTTTGACATATTAATTGCAATTCCAATCATTACTGAAAATATTAATAGTGCAATTACATTGTCTTTTGAAAGTAATTTTGTAAAGTCATTAACAGTTAGTAAATTTACTGTTCTATCTGCAATTGTCATTTCTTCTTCTGTTACTTCCTCATCAATAATTTCTTCTAGTGTTCCTTTTATTTTTTCACCATCTTCAGTGCTTACAAGTTTTACAAAGTATGTACTAGCAAATCCTATTAATACTGCTATAATTGATGTTATTATAAATACTCCTAGTATTGATAGTATAATTTTTCCTAGTCTTTTTGGTTGTTTCATTTTTGATATTGCCGTTGTGATATTTAAAAATATTAGTGGGACTATGATTACTAATAAAAGATTTAAGAATAGATCTCCTAATGGACTTAATATAGTTGCTTTTTCTTTGAATATAATTCCAATGATACTTCCAACAATTATTGCAACTAATAATATAATTGTTGATTTGTAATTTGATAAAAATTTTTTCATAATACTACCCCTTCTCTCCGCTCTACTCCAATCATCGTCTCCCAAATCTCTGTTTTTGGAGTTTTTCCAGCTTTGATTTGTTTTAGGTAACTCAAAATATAATTATATTTTAAGGATTTTTTTTATTATATATTACATTATTTTAAATATCAATATTTTAGAACAAAAAAATATCTATTTAAGACATCGCAAGTTAAAAATATTTTGATTTTTAATACATTTTATTATATAATAATTTTATGAACAAATCGGAAATCTAATATATAAAAAATGTGAGGTAATAATATTGGATATAAAAAATTTAACACTAACTGAAAAAATAGGTCAAATGGTAATAATTGGACTAGATTCAAACTATATAACAGAGAGAATCAAAAATATGATACATGAATATAAAATAGGAGGAATAATCTTATATAGAAAAAATTTTAACACATATACAGACATGATAAATCTAATAAATGATTTAAAAAATCTGAATAAGGGAAATAAACTTCCATTATTTATAGCTATAGATCAGGAAGGTGGAAGAGTAAATAGGCTTCCTCCTGATATAAAAAACCTACCTGCTGCAAATAAATTAACTTCCCTTAATGATATTAATATTGTTGCTAAAAGTGCAAGAATAACTGGTGAAATACTAAAGAAATCTGGATTTAATTTAAATTTCGCACCTGTATTAGATATAAAACGTTTTAGTGATAATCATGCCATTGGTGATAGGTGTTATGGATCAAATAAGGAAGATGTCTCTAAATATGGACTTACTGTTATGAAAGAATTACAAAATCAAGGTATACTTTCAGTAATAAAACATTTTCCTGGACATGGTGCCACTAAGCAAGACTCTCATGCTTTATTGCCAGTAATTAATTCTAGTTTTGAAAATTTAGAAAAAGAAGATATGTATCCTTTTGAGCAAGCTATCAATCAAGGTGCTGATGCTATTCTTGTGGGACATTTATTAATAAAGAAAATTACTGGAATTTATCCAGCATCATTATCAAGAAAATTTATTACAAAATATTTAAGAAAAAAGTATAGATACAGAGGATTAATTATTACCGATGATTTAAAAATGAAGGCTATAAAATTGATATATGGCTCTCAATTAGCAGTTGAAAAAGCTTTTAAAGCTGGTAATGACATTGTTATCTTCAGATTTACCCACTCTGAAGAAAAAAATATTCTAAATAAAATCATAAATTTAGCCTTAAAAGGTAAAATTAAAGAATCCCAAATTAACAGAAGCGTTAGAAGAATTCTCAAAATTAAAGAAAAATATAATATCTCAGATGAATATATTGTTAAAACTTTAGATATAGAAAAAATTAATACTGAAATTGAAAACATTAGAGATTTATTTTAAAAATGTCCAGCTTTGCATAAGCCATCTGTAACAAGCAAAGCTTTAACATCTGGCTAAAAAAAGAAACGTCCCCTTGGACATTACTTTTTTATTTGCCTTAATTTTCTAAAAAAATCTTTTAATATTTCTTCACATTCTACACATAAAATACCTTTTTCAAATTCAACTTTATGATTAAAAGTATAATCTTTTAGCAAATTAAAAACTGAACCAATTGCACCAGTTTTTTTATCTTCTGCTCCAAAGTATACTTTTCTTATTCTAGAGTTAATTAATGCACCTGCACACATAGAACATGGTTCTAAAGTTACATACATCTCACAGTTTAGTAATCTCCATGAGTTCAGCTTTTTACTTGCTTTTTGAATGGCTAGAATTTCTGCATGTTTTGTAGTGTCATATTTCGTTTCTTTTAGATTGTGTGCTCTTGCTATTATCTTGTTATCTTTTACTATTACAGCTCCAACTGGCACTTCTAATTTATCATATGCTTTTTTTGCTTCTTTTAAAGCTTCTTTCATAAATTTTTCTTTATATTCCATTTCTTTATTTCTCTTCTCTTTGTTATAATTATTTTAATCCTCTATTCATTCTCAAATGTTATACCATCAATGCAATTATTATATATAAATTGTTTTATTTTATCTTTTTTATTTACACTATAATATTCTGATAATAAAACATTAAATTCTTGTAATTTATTATCAGGAACTTTTATTATTCCATTTCCATTTTCAATCATAATTTTATTAGCACAAATTGTACTTGTTCTTTTATTTCCATCCCAAAATAGCTGACTTTTCATTCCATATAACATATATTCAATAGCCTTTTCAGTAGTATTTTCTATTTTCAATATTGTATCAATTTCATTGTTTACTTCTTTTTCATTTGGAATAGGTGGAATATAATTAGTTCCTGTTATTTGAACTTTCCCGATTTCTCAATTTCCCCCAAAATATACTTTCATTCCTAGCTACAAATTCATTTATTTTACATATATATTCTAAATTAAATTCTTCTTCAACATTGTTTATAACATATTTCCAAGCATCTCTTAAATTTAATACACATTGAATTTCATCAATTTTTAAATTTGGTACATTTACACCTTCTAAAATTGTTTTAGTTTCAGGAAAAGTGATATTTAACCCCTCCATTCTTGCATTACAATATATATTGTCTACTAAATTTCTTTTTGCTAGAAATATATTTTGTTCTAGTGTTAAATTATATTTATTTTTCAATCTCATCATCCCTCACATGCTAAAATTATAACATATTCTTTTATTAAATACTAGTATTAATTTGACTATGTCTTTTCTATGGTTACAGTTTACTACCAATCATATATTAATTTAGAAATAAGAAATTTGTGTACAGTTAATTGATATTATAGAGAAATTTTTGATTTTTCTATAATAGAACACAAATTTTAAATATGATCTTTCAATCTTTTAAAATATTTTTATTAGTGAACTGTAACTTTCTATGTTACAGGATAATATAAAAATGTACCTAGAAACTTCTTCTAGATACACTTTTTATGAAATATATTTTATTCTTGTTCCTCATCTTCTGTACTAATACTAGTATTTAAATATCTCTTCATACCAGTACCAGCTGGAATTAACTTACCAATAATAACATTTTCTTTTAATCCAACTAAATCATCAGTTTTACCTTTAATAGCAGCTTCTGTAAGTACCCTTGTTGTCTCTTGGAAAGATGCTGCTGATAAGAAGCTATCTGTTGCAAGAGATGCTTTAGTAATACCTAGTAAAACTCTATGACCTATAGCAGGACATTTACCTTGTGCAATTGCTTCATTATTTCTATCTTCAAAATCATACATATCCACCAATGATCCAGGGAACATATCTGTATCTCCATTATCTTCAACTCTAACCTTTTTAAGCATTTGTCTACCAATAACTTCAACGTGTTTATCATTTATATCAACACCTTGATTTCTATATACCTTTTGAACTTCAGATGTTAAATATTCATAAACTCCCTCAGGACCTTTTAAAGTTAGTATCTCTGATGGATTTATAGAACCTTCTATTAATGGGTCTCCTATTTCTACCATATCTCCATCCCTAACTTTCATTTTTGATCCAAATGGTATTGTATACGTTTTTGAATCATCAGATGATGTTACTATTACTTCTTTTTTCTTTTTTGTTTCCTTTATTTTTACTTTACCTGCAATTTCTGTAATAATTGCAACACCTTTTGGTTTTCTAGCTTCAAATAATTCTTCAACTCTAGGAAGACCTTGTGTAATATCTGCTACACCTGCAACACCACCAGAGTGGATAGTTCTCATTGTAAGCTGTGTTCCTGGCTCACCAATTGATTGAGCAGCAATTATACCTACTGATTCTCCTATTGATACTAAGTTTCTTCTTGCCAATCCCATTCCATAACATTTTTGGCATACACCATGTTTTGATCTACATGCTAAAACAGAACGTACTTCTAGCTTTTCTATTCCTGCTTCTACAATTTTATCTGCTATTTCTTCTGTTATCATCGTTTCTGTATCAATAATAAGTTCTTTTGTTTCAGGATCGTATACATTATTAACTGTATATCTACCAATAAGTCTTTCTTGCATTTTTTCAATTATTTGATTTCCATCTTTAATATCATAAACAATTAGACCTTCATGTGTTCCACAATCATGTTCTCTAACAATTATATCTTGTGAAACATCAACCAATCTTCTTGTTAAATATCCTGAGTCAGCTGTTCTTAAAGCTGTATCTGAAAGTCCTTTACGTGCACCATGTGCAGATATAAAGTATTCCAATGCATCTAGTCCTTCTGCAAATGACGATTTAATAGGAATTTCAACTGCTTTACCTGTTGTACTTGCCATAAGTCCACGGATACCTGCAATTTGTCTTAATTGTCCCATATTACCTCTAGCTCCAGATTTAACCATCATATATGTTGGGTTTAAGTCATCAAAGTTATCTTCCATTGCATCACTTATCTTCTTTGTTGCAACTTCCCATACTTTAATTACAGAATTATATCTTTCATCATTTGTTATTAATCCTCTTGCATATTGTTTTCTAATTGTTTCAATTTGTTTATCTGCTTCTTCAAGCAATTCTTTTTTTGCAGCTGGTACTTTTACATCACTCATTGAGTATGTTATACCTGCAAGTGTTGAATATTTAAATCCTAGCGATTTTATATAGTCTATTACTTCTGCTGATTCTACTACTCCATGTACTCTAATTACTTTTTCTATTATTTGTCCCATAGATTTTTTCATTACTGGAAAATCTATTTCATATTGGAATGGATCTTCTTCTCTATTAATAAATCCTAAATCTTGTGGAATTCCTTGGTTAAATATAATTCTACCAACACTTGTTTCTATTTTTTTAGATTTTAATTCTCCATTAACTTTTTTTGTTATTTTAACAAATATTTTTGCATGTATATCTACATCATGATTTTCAAAAGCCATTATCGCTTCATCAGGATCTTTAAAATATTTTCCTTCACCTTTTTCGCCTTCTAAAACCATTGTTAAATAATAACTTCCCAAAATCATGTCTAGTCTTGGTACTGCAACAGGTTTACCATCTTGTGGCTTTAATAAGTTATTTGTTGCAAGCATTAAATATCTTGCCTCAGCTTGTGCTTCTGGTGATAATGGTAAATGAACTGCCATTTGGTCTCCATCAAAGTCAGCATTGAATGCTTCACAAACTAGAGGGTGTAATTTAATTGCTCTTCCTTCAACTAATACTGGTTCAAATGCTTGTATACCTAATCTGTGTAGTGTAGGTGCACGGTTTAACATTACAGGATGATCTTTTATAACATCTTCTAATATTCCCCATACTTCAGGTTTCAATCTTTCTACCATTCTTTTTGCATTTTTAATATTTTGTGCAATTCCTCTTCCTACTAATTCTTTCATTACAAATGGTTTAAATAATTCTACTGCCATTTCTTTTGGTAGCCCACATTGATATATATTTAATTCTGGTCCAACAACAATAACTGAACGTCCTGAATAGTCAACTCTCTTACCTAATAAGTTTTGACGGAATCTTCCTTGTTTTCCTTTTAGCATATCAGATAATGATTTTAATGGTCTATTTCCAGCTCCTGTTACTGGTCTTCCTCTTCTACTATTATCAATTAAGGCATCTACTGATTCTTGTAGCATTCTCTTTTCGTTTCTAACAATTATTTCTGGTGCTCCTAATTCTAATAATCTTTTTAGTCTGTTATTTCTATTTATAACTCTTCTATATAAATCATTTAAATCTGATGTAGCAAATCTACCTCCATCTAATTGAACCATTGGTCTTAATTCAGGTGGAATTACTGGTACAACTGACATTATCATCCATTCAGGTCTAGTATTAGAAATTTTAAATGCGTCAACTGTATCTAACCTTTTTACAAGTTTACTTTTCTTTTGCTCACTTGCATTTTCTAGTTCTTTTCTTATTTCTTTAGATAATTTATCTAAATCAACTTTTTCTAGAAGCTCTTTTAATGCTTCTGCCCCCATTCTAGCTTTAAACGAACCTCTTCCATACTTTTCCTCTGCTTCATGATATTCTTTTTCAGTTAAAACTTGACAATTTGTTAAGTCTGATGTTCCTTTATCTACTACTATATATGAAGCAAAATATACTATTTTTTCAAGGTTTCTTGGTGATACATCTAAAATTAGTGCAATTCTACTTGGAATACCTTTAAAATACCATATATGTGCCACAGGTGCTGCAAGTTCAATATGTCCCATTCTTTCTCTTCTTACTTTTGCTTTTGTTACTTCAACACCGCATCTATCACATACAATTCCTTTGTATCTAACCCTTTTGTATTTTCCACAGTGACATTCCCAGTCTTTTGTTGGTCCAAATATTCTTTCACAAAATAGACCATCTTTTTCAGGCTTTAAAGTCCTATAGTTTATTGTCTCAGGCTTTTTTACTTCTCCCTTTGACCATTCTCTTATCTTTTCATCTGATGCAACCCCTATTTTTATTTTATTAAAAATATCTAATTCGTCCACGTTTTCTCCCCCTATTTTTAATTAGAGGTCAGAAGTCAGCGGTCAGAAATTAGAAAATAAATATTATATCTTAATTTAAAATGCTCTAATTCCTAACTTCTAGTTCTTTCTTCTAACTCATTAACTTTACTTATTTTTTATGGGTAATCTCAAAACAGTTTTGAAATCTGTCCTCTGCTGGTGCAATTCCTTCCTGTCGATTTCTCACTTTTTGAAATCTATTTAGTTGCTGAGACTGTTAAGCTTTAGCTGTTACAGTCTCAGTACACAAAATGCTTTAGCTTTTTGTGTTTCCTATATTCCCTGTTAAACTTTAGCTGTTACAGTCTCAGTGCACAAAATGCTTTAGCTTTTTGTGTTTCCTATATTCCCTGTTAAGCTTTAGCTGTTACAGTCTCAGTGCACAAAATACTTTAGCTTTTTGTGTTTCCTATATTCCCTGTTAAGCTTTAGCTGTCACAGCCTCAATATTTTTCACATTATTAAAACATTGCTTTTCATTCGTTTTATAGTAAGTCTTCATCATTATCAACATTATCTTCTGCCAAATCACTATCGAAAATAACCTCATCATTATCATCATCTAAACTTTCAAAAAGCTCTCCCTCATCTATATCAACATCCATATCATCCTCATCAAGCAAAATATCATCAGACTCTTCTTCATAACCATCAGCCAACTCATCATCAACAATAACATCTTCTTCTGGCTCAATCCTTTTATCTTTATTAGGATCATATTCAATGCCATCCTCAATATTTTCCTTTAATTCAAGCTCTTGATTATCTTCTGAATATAATCTAACATCTAAGCCCAAGGATTGTAATTCTTTTACTAAAACCTTAAAGCTTTCTGGAACACCTGGTTCAGGAATATTTTCTCCTTTAACAATAGCTTCATAAGCTTTAACTCTACCAACAACATCATCAGACTTAATTGTCAACATTTCTTGTAATGTATATGCTGCACCATAAGCTTCCAAAGCCCAAACTTCCATTTCTCCAAAACGTTGTCCACCAAATTGAGCTTTACCTCCAAGTGGTTGTTGAGTAACCATACCATAAGGTCCTGTTGAACGAGCATGTATTTTATCATCTACTAAATGGTGTAATTTTAACATATACATTACTCCAACTGTAATTGGACTTGCAAATGGAGCTCCTGTTCTTCCATCATAAAGTGTTGTTTTTCCATCTTCGCTCATTCCAGATTGTCTTAGTAATTCTTCAACATCTTCTTGTGTTGCACCATCAAATACTGGTGTTGATACTTTCCATCCTAGTGTTCTTGCAGCTCCTCCTAAGTGAACTTCAAGTACCTGACCTAAATTCATACGAGATGGAATTCCTAGTGGGTTTAGTAATATATCTATTGGTGTACCATCTGGCATAAATGGCATATCTTCTTCTGGTAATATTCTTGATATAACACCTTTATTTCCATGACGTCCTGCCATTTTATCTCCAACTGATATTTTTCTTTTTGTTGCTATATAACATCTAATTATTTGATTTACACCTGGTCCTAATTCATCTGAATTATCTTTAGTAAATACTTTTACATCAACTATTGTTCCAGCTTCTCCATGAGGTACTTTTAATGAAGTATCTCTAACTTCTCTAGCTTTTTCACCAAATATTGCTCTTAATAATCTTTCTTCAGCTGTCAATTCTGTTTCTCCTTTTGGAGTAACTTTTCCAACTAAAATGTCCCCTGGTCTAACTTCTGCACCTATTCTAATAATTCCATTTTCATCTAAATCTTTTAATACATCATCACCTACATTTGGAATATCTCTTGTTATTTCTTCTGGTCCTAATTTTGTGTCTCTACATTCACAATCATATTCTTCTATATGAATTGATGTAAATACATCATCTTTAACTAGTCTTTCATTTAATAAAATAGCATCTTCGTAGTTAAATCCTTCCCAAGTTGAGAATGCAACCACTACATTTTTTCCTAATGCCATTTCTCCATCTTTAGTTGATGGTCCATCTGCTATTGCATCTCCTTTTTTAACTTTTTCACCTTTTACTACTATTGCTCTTTGGTTAATACATGTTCCACCATTTGTTCTTTTGAATTTTCTTAATTTATGTACAACTGTTTTTCCATTATCGTATTTTACTGTAATTGCATCTCCTGTTACTTTTTGAATAACTCCATCATCTTCAGCTAATACTAATATTCCAGAATCTTTTGCTGCTCTATATTCCATACCTGTTCCTACAATTGGTGATTCTGTTATCATTAGTGGTACTGCTTGACGTTGCATGTTTGAACCCATTAAAGATCTTTTTGCATCATCATGTTCCAAAAATGGTATCATTGCTGCAGCTATAGACACTAATTGTTTTGGTGATATATCTATATATTGAACTTTATCTTTATCAACTTCTATAATTTCATTTTTAAATCTTACTCTTATTCTATCATTTATAAATTCACCATTTTCATTCATTGGTTCAGATGCTTGTGCTATTATATAATTGTCTTCTATATCTGCACTCATGTATTCTACTATATCTGTTGCTTTATGTGTTTCAGGATCTATTTTTCTATATGGTGTTTCAATAAATCCATATTCATTTATATTTGCAAATGATGAAAGTGCTGATATAAGACCAATGTTTGGTCCTTCAGGCGATTCTATTGGACATAACCTACCATAATGTGTATAGTGAACGTCCCTAACCTCAAATCCTGCTCTTTCTCTTGTAAGTCCTCCTGGTCCTAATGCAGAAATTCTTCTTTTATGTGTTAATTCTGAAAGCGGATTTGTTTGATCCATAAATTGTGATAATTGTGAGCTTCCAAAGAATTCTTTTATTGATGATGTTATTGGTTTTGTGTTTATTAATGTTTGTGGTGTTACAACATCTAGATCTTGAACTGTCATTCTTTCACGTACAACTCTTTCTAATCTTGCTAAACCAATTCTAAATTGATTTTGTAATAATTCTCCTACACATCTAATTCTACGATTTGCTAGATGGTCTATATCATCTGGTTTTCCTAATCCATGTGATAAATTCAATAAATAATTAATTGATGCTATCATGTCTTCTGTTGTAATGTGTTTTGGTATTAATTCATTTATTCTTTCTTTTAATATTTTCAATAAATCTTTTTCATCAGTATTATCTATTATATCTTTTAACACTTGATAATTTACCATTTCTTTTATATGTAATGAGCTTAGGTCAACAGTTGGTAATACTTTGTGAATATTTACTGTTCCATTTCCTATTATTCTTATTGTTTTTTCTCCAACAACTATGTCTACTATATTAATTCCTGAATTTTGTATATTTTCTGCAACTTCCTCTGTTATTATTTCTCCTGCTTGTACAAAAACTTCGCCTGTTTCATTATCCATAATGTCTGTTGCAGCTGTTTTTCCTTTTATTCTTGTTGCTAAACTTAGTTTTTGATTAAATTTATATCTTCCAACTTTTGCTAAATCATATCTTTTATTATCATAGAATAGTCCATCAAATAAGTTTCTTGCAGCATCTACTGTTGGTAGTTCTCCTGGTCTTAATTTTTTATATATTTCTATAAGTGCATCTTCTTGTGTTTTTATTGTGTCTTTTGATATTGTTGCAGCTAATAGTTGTTCTTCTCCAAATAATTCTCTTATTTGGTCATCTGAAATTATTCCAATCGCTCTTAATAGTGTTGTTACTGGTAATTTTCTTGTTCTATCAACACGAACATAAAAGATGTCATTTCCATCTGTTTCATATTCTAGCCATGCTCCTCTTAATGGCATTACTGTAGATGTATATGTCTTTTTCCCTGTTTTTGTATCAAATTCTTCTGTATAATAACATCCTGGTGAACGTACTAACTGGCTAACTACAACTCTTTCTGCTCCATTAA
>CANSII010000002.1 GCA_947646915.1 uncultured Clostridium sp.
AACATTATATCAGAAAAGATTCCTTTTTTGTATTCCGAAACCATTTTACACTATTCATATTTATAATTGTTTGACATATCTTATCTTATATAGTATACTATATTTAGCTTAAGCTAAATAAGAATATTTTTCATATAAAAAAGAACAGGAGCGCCTATCCTGTTCTTTTTGTCTTTAATCATTTTCTAAAAATCCTAAAAGTTTTATGATTAAAATGATTTTTACTAATATAAGAATATCCTTCATATATCTCACCTCCTAAAAGAAGGCTTGTTAATTATACAATAAATATTTACTTATTGCAATAATATATATTATTTTCTTTTAAAAATCTTTTTGCTTCATCATATCCAAGTTTATAAAATTCATCTATTCTTTTCATATCTAATAGAGATACTTTTTCACTTTTTATTTTAATAAAATAATCGCTACCATTTAGTTCATATTTAGAAAGTTCTTTACACATTAATTCATAAGAACGAAATGTAATATCTATTAAATTTTTACAACAATTTTTATCTATCTCATTTTCAAAAATAACACTTATTACTTTGTCAGCTCCTAATAATTCGACTTCTCTCCAAGGTACATTTTCTCTAATACCTCCATCAATCAATTTACTATTTTTAAATTCAGTTGGAGAAAAAACAGCTGGAAAACTGCAACTTGATTGAACTGCATTTCCTATTTCTGCATCATTAATAAAAATAGTATTATTTGAAAAGCCTCTTACCTCTTTAGAGCAAAAACAAATTACTTCACCTGTATTCATATTTACACTTGGTATTACTAATGGCATTTTAATATTAGAAATATTATAAATATTTTTTTTATTACACATTTTATTAATTAATTTATTAATTGATTTTCCAGAATTTAAACCATCAATTATTATTGTTCCTGTTGTAATTATTCCAAAAAATAATTTTATTATATTTTTAAAATCAACATATTTTATATTTTTACAATATTTTTTAAAAATATAATAAATTTCATCTGGTTTATACCCTGTTGCATATAAAGTTGCTACAATACTACCTGATGATGTTCCTCCTATGTAATCTATTTTTATTTTCTCATCTTCTAATGCTTTTAAAACTCCTATATGTGCTGCCCCTTTTACTCCTCCGCCTGATAATGCTAATCCTAAACTCATATTATCACCTATGTTATTATATGTCTTTTTAATTTTTTAGTGAATATTCCTAAAAAGTTCATTGTATTATATTGTTAAATTATAAAATTTTTCAATAGTATTAATTTATTAAACTTTTAATTAGTAACAATAATTATTTTAATTTTCAATTATTTAATTCATAAAAAAATTAAATATGTTACAATTCACAACCAATACTAACATTAATATAAAAGGGTTATAAATATAATATTTATTATTGAGTTCGACAGTGAGTCGTTATTCACTTCAATCCATTATAGTGTGTATCTGTATTTTAAATTTTCAGTATTTTACACGCCTTGGAGAACGGAAATCTTAAATATTATATTTATAACCCTTTCTAATACTATTTTTAAGTCTGTGATTAGTAACTTAATACATTCTAAAGGAAAAATCATCACTTCATTTATTGTAATATTTATTTTTATATGTTATATTGAATTTATGAAAGGATTGGTCTAATTGAAAGATAACTATTATGATATATTAGAAGTTAATAAAAATGCCTCTCAAGAAATAATTGATAAAGCATATAAAATTTTAGTAAAAAAATATCATCCTGATTTACAGGAAGAAAGTTTAAAAAATAAATTTGAAGAAAAAATAAAAAAAATAAATGAAGCATATGATATTTTATCAAATTTTGAAAAAAGAAAAGATTATGATCTATTTTTAAAAGAAAATGAAATTTCTATAGAAAATTATAATAAATTATATAATGAGAATATAGTTTTAAAAAAACAATTAAATGATTTAAATGATGAATTATATAATTTGAAAAATAATGTTTATAATAAAAAAAATAATTTTTCTAATAATTATAATTCAGAAATATCAAATAATGATTATTTAAAATATTCTATTAAAAATAATTTAAATAATAAAAATTATTCTATTAATTATTTCTTTAATTATTTTGTAAATATTTTAAAAATACTTTTTAAAAACTTTTTTGCTATATTTTTAACTTTATTATTTATTATAATAATTTGTTTTATTTTATGGCATATTCCTTTTACAAAAAGTTATTTAATTAATTTATATAACGAAAATATTTTAATTAAAAATATAATTAATTTTTTTATTTAATAATATAATATTTAATTTTTTATTTAATAATATAATATTTAATTTTTTATTTAATAATATAATATTTAAAAAAAGATTTTCTAATAATTTAAAAATTATTTAGAAAATCTTTTTTTATTATTTATTAAAAGACATCACAAAATCTGTTCCCTCATTTAATTTCATTATAATAGTAATTTCTTTTTCAATTTGATTTGTTTTTATATTTCTCAAAGTAATTTTATTTAAATAAATCTCACCCTGTTGTTCAATATTAGAAGATTCAATTTTATAATGTTCAGAATAATTTTGATTAATATATTGTCTAAATACTTCTTTATTTTTAAAATTATTATTTTTGAAAGAATCATCAAGTACATTAAAAGCTGAATTATAATCTTTATTATTTAACATTTGAATCCATTTTTCTGTATTAATAGAAACTTTTTGATTTTCATTAGAATTCTTATATGTTTTTTCAAAGTCTTCTGTTGCAATAGTATAATTATCTAATTTTACTGTATATTCTAATGGAATGTTTGTATTAAAAATATATAAATTTTCAAATTGATCTTTACAAATATATTCTTTATAATCTTTATAATTATTTACTTGATAAGCATTTAATTTTATTAATAATAATTCTTTATATTTATCTTTAACATATGATTTAAAATCATCCAATGTAGGAAATCTTTTATTTCTATATTCTATATTTAAATATTCATATGCTTTATCAGAATTATCTAATAAATACTCTTTAAAATCATTAAAATATCTTTGTACTATTTCTTCTTCTTTTATTCTATTATATGAAGTATATACATTAAATACATTTTTATCTATTTTTTCTGTATCAATTTTCAATTCTATTTCATCAATATTTTTTATTTGTTTTATAGGTTCAATAGAAAATGTTCCATTTTTTCTATCTAATCTTACTTTATAAAATAAATTTAATTCTTTTTCTTTTGTATTAGCATTTTTTATTACACCATACACACTATATATATCAATATTCTCACTTTCTAATATTTTCATGCTTTTTGCTGAAAATTTAGATCCTATTGGATATTGAGTATTAAATATATCTTCAATATTTATATCTTCTAAATATTTCTCATCTAGCATTGCTTTTATTTTATTTTTTTTAGATTTATTATTTTCTTCTATTTCTTCTTTTGTATAATATGTTTCATCTTCTTTTATAAAATTAATTATATATTTATTTATACATTGCTCTACCATATAAAACTGTGAATAATTTATAACATCTTCTGCTTCTTTTTTATATACAACTGGTGCTTCTTCATTTATATGATTAGAGAAATCATTTTTTTCTTTTTTATAACTTATTATATAATATAATATACCAATAATTATTAATATTATTATAATTAAAATAATAATTAATTTTTTTATATTCTCCATAATAATATCATTCCTTTCTAATTTCTCTAATCTTTTTTATTTTATATATTAACCTGTCTTTTTATTTTTAATAATTTAAAACCTTTTAGTTTGGACTTTTAACTCTAATAATTTTTCCTGCTCCTGGATGTGTTAAAAACCAACTTGTATTAATTGCATCTCCATTAGAATTATTAGACCAATTATTTTCAGCCCCACAATCATATCCTAATGTTTTATTACCTTGAACTTCAACTACAAGTGTAATATGTGCTGAATGTCCTCCAGTAGCTTCTCTTACTAACAAGTCTCCTGCTTGTAATTTATTTATAGGGTTCTCTCCTGCTTCTACAGGTATTACTTCCCAACCATATTTTCCAGTTAAATCATCAGTTAAGAAGTTTGTTGTATTGTGTTGTACACCAGCAAAGTCTGTATATCCATATTCAAGTAGCACCCAACTAACATATGAGCTACAATCTATTGTTGTTCCTTTACAAGGTACTGATGATCCGCCATATGTATAATTTCCATTACATACAGTAGTCCATACTTGTTTTGCTACAGCTAAAAAGTCATCTACTGAATCTTCACTACAGTATTTATCTATTCTATCATAATATCCTGTTGTAAATAAAATCCACTCAGACCTTCTTCTATTTTCTAGTCCTTCCATGTATTTGCCATCAGATGTAACTGGTACATTCATATATTTAGTATATAATGTATGATTATACATACTATTATCAGGTGTTGCCCCATATTTTCCATCTCTTTCTTGGTTCCAATAAGATAAAAATGCTTGTTCAAAAGTTAATCCATTACGTGTTCCTGTTGCTCCAGCTTCTCCACAGTTATACATTCTACTTGTTAGTGCATATATTTGATATTGAGTTAAATTTAAACCTGAAAACTTTGTTTTAATTATATTTATATTATTTGTTAGTTCTTCTTCTTCTAATGCATCAACAAATTCTACAGGAACATATCCTCCTATTTCAGTTGGATATCCAGCTTCTATAAATCTATTTTTAAATCCACTTCTTTCTATATCAATTCCATATCCAACTGTAGGATGATTTGCTCCATCTGTTCCTATTCTATACATAGTTCCATCTTCATTTAGTCCTTCATGACCTTCCCATGCACGTAAATATTCCTTAAATGTTGCATAACCTCCTAATGATGATACATTATTAATTGAAGATTCTGTAAATCCGCTAAAATCATAGTTTTTAACATCATCAATTTCTTGACCTGTTGCAGTATATATTAAATATTTAGTCATTTCAGAGAGTTTTTGACTTTTACTATTTTGTTCTAAATATTTAAATAATCTATTTGTACTCATTTTACTTTTTAACTTATATTCATTATATAACTTTGAAAACATACTGTTTTGTCCGCTTCCTGAAGCATCTACTACTCCATTTCCACTTCCATCACTTGTTATTTTTACACACCAAGTATATGCCTCATTTACTTTAACATCAGCACTTGAAAGTGTTATATTTATATATGAATTTAATACATTATCAGATAAAGCTACAATAAATTCTTCTTCATCTGAACACATTAATAAATACAATAAATATTCAAAAGGTGTAGAATATTTTGATACTACAGTACTTTGTAAATTAATTTCTTTAGATGATCCTGCATTTGCTATCAAAACATTTGCATTTTCAGAATTTACTGAAAAATAATTTACTACGTCTTCAATACCTGTATTTATTTTATTTTCAAATTCACTTTGTGATATGTAAGTTAATCCTTGTATATTAACAATTCCTTGAAAACAGTTTATATCTTCATCAGGCGTCCCACCTAAATTTGGGAGTGTTGTCACTAATTCTGCTTTTATCATTTTCTTTACTAATTCTGCATCTTTAATATTATATGTTCCTGTTGTTGACCTTAATGATCTAATTATAGTATTTATTTTTTCATCAATATCACTCTTAAAACTCCAATAATCACCTGTTTCATTACTTTTTATTTCTACTAATCCTACAAAATTATTAGTTCCTTCTGAAAATCCTAATGCAGAATATACTGTACTAACTGTTGTTGATGCTTCGGCAGTATCTGTTGAACTAAAGGCACATATAATAATGAAAAGTATAATAACTATCCATCCTATTGGATTATTTAATAAAAACATTAAACCTTTTATCGCTAATTTTGCAAGCATTTTTGCAGTTTGTTTTAAGGCTTTTTTTCCTGTATTCTTTGCACTACTTTGAGCATTATTTTTGAAATTATTTACTATATTTCCCATAATTATATCACCTCCTAAATAATTTTATTCAAAAGACTTTTTTATATAAAATAATATTAATCTGAAAAAAATGAGTTCGACCTGTGTCATTATTCACTTTAAACCTTCATAGTGTGTTTTTAAACTATGAATATTCAGTATCTTAAACGCCTTGAAGTACAGAATTTTTGAAGATTCATATTGTTTTATGTTTATACATTTATAATTGTAAATTTATTTCCACAAATTCATTATAATCATTATTTAATAAATATTTTTGATAATCTAAAATAATATTAGAAAAACATAATTGCCTTAATTCTTGATTTTCATTATACACAAAACCAAATTTAATATTTATATTTTTTGTTTCTCCAGCTTGTACAATTAAATCGTCTTCATTATTTTCATGTATCCAAGAATTTAATTTAACATCTTTTTTATTAAGTAAATATATAGACCCATCATCTCTTTTAGAATCTAATAAAATTGTGTTTTTTGTATTATTAGTTATTGTAATATTATATATTTCATAATCTTTATACATTTTTGAATAATTTATTGATATTTTTAATCCTTTTTGTTCAGTATCACTTTTAATATCTCTTTTTCCAATAAATGAATTAATATTTAATTTATTTTCATTATTTTCTTTTATTATTCTTATATAATCTTCTCCATATTCTGTATTTACTTGTCCTGTAGATAAAGAATTTTCAAATATTTTTATATAATAAATATTTGCTAAATTAGACCATGATTGGAAAGAACATGTTTTATTTCCATTAAATTTAATATTTATATAATTTTTCCTAAATTCATTAACATTAGGAAATTGCTCTTTTTTACATTCTTCTGAAATTAAATTATATGCTTCTTCTATTTTAGAATCTGAACAATATCTTAAAAATGTATCTATTAAATTTCCATATGTATTTTTATATTCTTCTTTTACTTCCCCTCCAGAAATAATTGATTTACTTTCACTTGAATAATCTTTTATCTGATTATTCTCATTTTGTATATAATTTTCATTTATATTGGTATTTGGATAAAAAATTTTATTAGCATTTTGTATTATCATAAATATAAATATTATAAATAAAATAGTATATATTACTTTTCTTTTGTTTTGTCTATAATATCTTAAAATATTGTGCATATTATCATCTCTTTCTTATTATTATTGTCTAGAAAAATCAATATGATTTTCCTAGACAATTTTTAATATTTTCCTCTTTTGTATCTACTTATTATTATATTATGCTCTTTATTATGAATTTGAATTATTTTGTCCATTTGTTGAATTTGTATTTGTGTTTGTATTCGTACCTCTACTTGATCTTGTTCTTGTTTGTGTTCTTCTTGGTCTAACTTCTTCAGTTGCCTTTAAATGGAAATCTTCAAAGTCTTTCATTACAGCATCCCCATTTTCTTTTCCTACTTGACGAACAACCTCATTTTTTAATGTTTTATTTTTCTTTTCATCAAATATATAACTTTCATCATATTTTTGGGCTAATGTTGCAACTCCTATCATTTTATTATGATTTTGTCCTCCAACACCACCATTTTTAGCTTCCATTATTAATCCTTTTTCAATTGTATCATTATCTGTTACGTCATTATTTCTATAATCACTAGCTGCTTTCATTAGTTCATTTATATCATATTGTTTACCTGTTCTCTTTTCAATTTTAGCTGCAATCTTTTTATATCTTTCACGTTGTTTCTTATCTTTCATAAATCTTTCACTGTCTCTCTCTTTTGCTATAGCTTTTCGTTTATCTTCTGCAGCTGCATAACCACTATTTATTTCTGTAGCTGTAACACTTGCTTTATCCATAGCATTAGAAACTTTACCAGCTAAATTTTTTACTCCACCAGGTATTTGAGTTACATTCTTTCCTATTGCATTACCAGCAATACCTCCTGCTGCTGCATTTGTAAATACTTTTGACATATCTCCAGTTGTTAATCCTGCTGCTGCACCAATTAGAGCTCCTCCTCCTATAGCACCTATTCTTGTAAGTCCTTTTGCACCTGCTTTAAATACTTTTCCTGCAATAGGTCTAGCCCTTTTTAATTTCTTTCCAAAGTTGTTACCATTAGGTTCACTTGCTGTACTAGGTCTTTGTTCGCCAGGTCTTCTGCTAGGCTCTTGTCTCGAAACCCCTTCTCCTTGTTGTCCACTTTCTTGAGTATTATTGCTACTATTATTAAAACTAGAGTTGTTATTACTTTCTTCTTCACTATAACCCTCATCTTCATTATTGTTACCTTCATAATATCCATTTTCATTTCCTAATGGCTGTTCATTTGGATTATTTGCGAATTCCTGATTAGAGTCATTTGAAGGCTGAGTATTAGGATTATTTGTAGAGTTACTTGTATCCTCTTCTGGATCAGGATCTCCTGAATTTCTATTGTCACCTGCTGGGTTCAAAGGTTGACTTCCATTATTTCCTATATAAGAATCCAATTTGGTCTGTGGAGGTGTATTATCTTCTGAAGATGAATCTCCACCATCAGCTCCTCCTTTTTCTCCTTTAGGCATTGGTGGTTTGTGTGTTAATTTATTTAATAATCCCATTGTCATTGCTCCGCCTGCAAAGCTTCCCATTCCCTGATCTGCATTTGGTTGAAGTCCGAATAGACTCTTTACAAATTTCTCTGCTGGCACTAAAAATCCTATACATACTAATCCATATATTGGATTTTTTAATGTTAATTCCATTGCTGAAGAAACTAGCATTGTATATAACAATAAATGTATTGGTTGTGTTAATGCTGTCATTACTACTTCTCTAAACCACGTATTAAACGCTTGTGCTTTACTATCTCCTGCTTTATCTATTGGGTAAGACATTGCAACTAATGGTGAAATCATTGTGTAAAATGCCATATATAATACCCTTTTAAAATATTGGAATGTAAACATACATGTATATATAATCAGTGCAAAATAAATTATAGTATATGCTACAATATTTTGCCAATTATCTCCCTCAGTTTGTATAAGCATTCTAGATACACCCATTAAATTAGATCTAAATATATAATTTCCTCCATTATTACTATCACCTTTAACACAAATCAAAATATTATTAGTTTCTTGTCCAAATATATCATTAAATTTATCTGTAATTGTTAAAATAGCAACAATTATAAATTGCATTACAAATAATAAACACATTGCAAATAGCCAATCTTTTAAAGCTTCTTTATATTTTGCTTTTTCATTTACAGATCCTATTACAATTCTAATTCCTAAGTATAATAATACAGATAATAATCCTACTGCTGCTATATTTCTAAATGTTTTATACCATGAAGCTATTGTTGGTTGTAATGATACTGCTATAGATTCTACTCTAACTGAATATTTAGATGGATTTATAAAATTTATATCAAATAAAGGTATATTGTTTGCAAATATATTTTCTGGGGAATATACCATATTAGGGTATTCATATTGATCTCCAAACCATGAACTTTCTAAATATTGTTTAGCTATTATTACACCTGTATATCTACTATTATGTACTACACTAACTGCATCTTTGCCACTTCCTGAAACAGATGAAATTTCTGATGCAAAATCACTTTCAAAATTTTTAGCAAGTTCTTCATCAATTGGATTTCCTTCTTTATCTTTTCTTATCCAACTTCGTTCTGCTTCTGTTTTATCTAGCATACTAGAACCCATGTCAGAAAGTCCTCCTCCTAACATAAATGAGTTTAAAGCACCTGTTACAACATCACCAATTGAAGCAAAAAACTGACATATATTTTCTGTAAGCTCACCTGCAAGCCAACCTGCTTTAGCATGATTTGGCATTATAAACTGACAAGAAACTGCTACAATAAGGCTTATTATAATTTTTTGCATTAATTGTTTATTTTTTGTTTTTTTCATTATTCTATCATCCCTTTCACTTATTACAAATTGTAAGGTTTATTTATCTATCTCTACTCCTACTTTTTACTAAATTATTTAAGTTTGTTTCAACAAATTCAAATTCTTTAGCTGTTGGTACAATTTGTAATATTGCTGTGTCATTTCCAACTTTTAATAGGCCTTCTCCTTTTAAACAAGTAATTAAAAAGTTTGCTTCTCCTTCGCTTAATTTAAAAACTTCTTTTAAGTATTCTATTTCTGATTTATCTTGTGCTAAAAATAACTTTGTATCTGATGAAGTTAAAACAACCTGTGCTTCTGGTTTTTCATAAAAATCTTGAAATCTTTGAGATATAATAGCTAATGAAACATTTCTTTTTCTTGCACGTCTAGCCATAGTATTTAAAAAGTCTACTGCTTCAGGATATGGTAATAACATCCATGCTTCGTCAACTAAAACTCTTTTCTTTCTAGCTTTTGTTCTATCTTCACTATTTTTCTTAACGTATTTTTCCCATATCCAAGACAACAATATTTGTTGCGCTAATGGTCTTGCAAATCTTTCTTCTAGTTGTGATATGTCCAAATTTATAAATGGTGATTCTTCTAATAACTCAAATGTAGATTGTCCATCAAAATAAGCCATTTGCCCATTAAATTCTCTTATATATTGTTTCATTACTTTTAATAAATAACTATATTGATAACTATAGTCTTTATTTTCATTCTCTCTTGCTTTAACTTCTAATCTTTTATACCAACTGCCTATTGTTGGCATATCTTTTTTCTCTTTATATAATTTATCTCCTTTTTGGAATGTATTACCTCCATATAAACTACTTACATCATTTGTTATTCCTAATGAAGCATACTCCTCTGCGACTGTTTCTGCTATAACCTGCTTTGTTAATTCGTTTACTTCTTTACTTCTTGTACTTCCTCTTGCCATTGTAAGTAATGCTTGTGTAACATCTTCAACTTTATTTTCTATATTTAATATTGTTCTTTCTCTACCAGTAATTTCATCTCTTACATTTTCTGGTTCAACATCAAATAAATTTATAACAGTGTCTGATGTTGGACTTAATACAACATTTATACCTCCAAGGCTTTCTGCAACAATTGTATATTCACCTTCTGCATCTAATGCTAAACTTTCAATTCCCATAAGAACTGCTGATCTTGATACTAAAGTTTTCATTGTAACAGATTTACCAGCTCCAGATTTAGCAAATATAACCATATTATAATTTGTAAGTGATGAATGGAAATTATCAAATAATATTGGCGTTCCTGTTTGTTTGTTATATCCTAATGGCACACCACTTTGATGACCAACTTCTGATGATGTAAATGGAAATACTGTTCCCATTGATCTACTATCAAAATCATGTTTTCTTTTTATTTTATCATCAAATAATGGTAAATTACTTTTAAAAGCATCTTCTTGCATTGCCCATGCGCTTCTTATATTTACTAATGATTTTGACATTTCTGTTGCTAGTAATTTTGTTAATCTATCTAAATCTTCTGCATTATATGTAAATAATGTTGCTACTATAGAAGCTTCATACATTTTATTAAATCCTGCTGCAATTTCGTCTCTTAACTGTTCTGCTTCATATCTTTTTTGTAATAATGTACTTTCTCTATTTATGTTTCCCTTATCTGATGCAACAATTCTTTCAGTTTCTAGCTCATTTATTGTTTTATTCAATTCATTTTGAGATCTAGATTCTGCTACAGGGTCTATATATATTGATGTGTTTAAATCTCCGAAAAAGTATAATCCTCTAAATAGCTCTGGAAATGTACACATACGAGGCAATGTTGATATAAAGAAACTTCTTGCAAATCTTTTTACATTTGATATTATTTCTAAGTGATCCATTTTAGAAGCATCTATTCCTGATGGTGCTATTAATTCTTTTATACTCTTTTTTCTTAATTTTCCTGGTTCTTGAACAATATTATTGCTGTTTTCTCTTTCTACCTCTTTTTGGTTTTTGTATTTCTTCATTGCTTTCTCCTCCTTCCTCTTGTTTTAATTCTTTAATTGCTTGGTCTGCAACTTCTTGTCCTACATATTTTTTATTTTGATTTAAGAAAAGTTCTGCCATTTTCTTTACTAAGTCTTCCATGTTTTCTTCTTTTTCTTCGGCAATTTCTTGTTTTCTTGATTTTACTTGTTCTATTTTTTCATTTGCTAAATCTATTGCTTTTTCTCTTATTTCTTCATCTAACGCTTGTATTTTTCTTTCAAAAACATCTTGTGATGTTGAATATAAGCTGTCATATTGTGCCTTTGATGCAGTTTTTAATCCATATATTTCTGCATCGTCTCTATTATAAGCCATATATAATAATTCTAATAATTGAGTAGAATTTAATATTTTTCCTGATACAGAACATGCTGATAATGCTCTGATTATTGATTGTGATTTAGTATATAATTCTGAAAATGCTATATTTTTCATTTCTTCTTTATCATATTTATTAGCATCTTCAACATAATATGGAATTATTATAAAATATTTTCTATTTAAAATATTTTGATTTAAACTCATTTTCTCTGTGTTTGCTATAATATCTTTTCCATATTCTAATAAATTCTTTTGCTTTGTTAATTCATAAAAATATCTATCTAAATCTTGTTTTGTATATACTATATCTTGCTCTTTCATTCTTTTGTATTCATATGACATTTTATTATATTTTTCTTCAATTTCTTTTACTTTTTCTTTATATTTTACTATACATCCCTCTAAATTTACTGTTCTTGCTTGTATGTAAATTTGTATTGGATGTCTTAATGTGTTTAAAAATTGTTGAAATCCTTCTTCAACAGATACTTTTTCTACTCTTGACATTAAGTCATAGTTTATTCCTTGGCATTCAACAACCATTAAATATTTTTTCATTTCTTTTTGTATTATCATATTATCTTCAACTTTTTCAAATTCCATAAAATCAAATATTGATTGCTTACTATATGTTGTTGTTTCTGTTTGTTTTGTTTTTTCTTTGTTTTTATTTTTATTTTTATTTTGATATGTTGTTATATCATTAGATTTTTTGGTTACATTTTTATTTTTCCAATCTCTTACTTTTAATATTATTAATGTTATTAACAAAACAACACATATTACAATCATTAACGATAATACTATTGTTAATATACTTATCATTGCATTATCATTCATATTATTTATTTCCACCTCCATCTTCTTGGTCTATATCTTTTTCCTCATATTTATATACATATATCTTATTTTTGTTCATTTTAAATTTTATTGCTCTTTTTATAATGTCATCTATATTTTCTCCTCCTGTTTGCTTTGTTATTTCAAACGCACTACTTTCAGGCATCTTGAATGTTCCAATTACAAATCCTATTAGTCCTAATATTCCCATAACAATATACCCTATTATTGCTAGGCCAATTATTTTAAATATTAATGATATTAAATATCCTATAAATACACCTACAGCAGTATATATTAATGCTTTATAAGAGAATATTAGTATTCTTCCTTCTCCTTTTACATCTCTAGGTAAATTGTATGTTCCCAATTTTTATTCCTCCTTTGTGTTTTGAATACAGTTTTTCTTATTCTATTATATCAAAAAAAATGCAAAAATTGTAGTATTTTTGCATAAAAAGTTTAATTTTATCAAAATTTAATATTATTGTAACACTGTTGTAATAATATTTTTCTTGCTAATTTTATATTTCCTTTAGGGATTTGGTTTACTTTGTTTTATAAAGAAAAAAGAAGAAAAATATCTTTATACTTTTCTTCTTCAAAAATATTATATATTAACAAATGTAAATACCATACTTGCAATTGTTGAAGCAGCAAATACTAAAGCAGCACCTATTACATATGGCATTAATGTTTTCTTATATTCTGCCTTTTCTTCTGCACTACCTATCATGTATTTAATACCTAACACCATAAGAATTATTACTGAAACAATTGAGCCAATTGCTGTTATAACTTTAACTATATTCTGTCCAATATCTGATATTTTATCTACATTTGCCGTTCCTCCTGTACCATTATACCCACTAGGATCAAACTCTTTATCAACAGCTGCAAATACCATTGTTGCTGTAGAAATTATCATCATAACTATCATTAATACAGTTAATATTTTCATAAATTTTTTCATATTTATTCCTCCTTTTTGTTATTATTTATATTAATTTCTTACTTTTTATAAGAATATTAAAAACAACTTTTATAATATTATAACATATTTACATATCTTTTACAACCCCATAAATTATTGATAGCAAATTTGATATTGAAAATATCATTGCACATCCAATAATATAAGCAATTGCAGTCTTTTTATATTCAGCTTTTTCAGCTGCACTATATAGCATATATCTTATTCCAACTACTATTAATACTATAACTGATAATATGCTTCCTACTGTTTGAATTATTTGTATTACACTATTTACTATATTATCAAATCTATTTGATTCTCCTACAATTTGCCCATAACTATCTAAGTCTCCTAAGCCTAAATCTTCAGCAAAACTTAAATTTGGTACTAATAATAAAGTGATTATAATTATCAGAATTATTGATATATTTATATACTTTTTCATTTTATCACCTTCTTATATTTGTTGCAATATTGTTACTACTAATTTCCATATTGCAAATCCACCATATATTACTATACATCCTATTAAATATGGCCATAAATATTTTTTTATTTCTGCTTTTTCTTCTACACTTCCTAGTATAAATTTTATTCCTATTACTAATCCTGCTAGTACTGTTATTGCTATTCCTGCGATAAATAATATACTAAATAGTGTATTAGAGAAATCTGTTAGTCCTGCTGTTCCCATTACTGTCCCATTTTTTAAAAAGCTTTCTCCACTAGAAAATATTGCTTCTAGTCCAGTTTTTTGATTGTCATGTACATATCCTTCTCTTTCAGGTTCGTGCATTGGACCATAATACTTATATTTATCCAATATTTCATCTTCTGAATCGGATTCTGTTTTTCCTTCCTCCATAGTCACATCATCTGTTACTTTTTCATCAACAATGATTTCACCTGTTTCTTGCTTTATAATTGGATTTAATACCAACTGTCCATTTTCAAATGAAGCCACATGCTTTATATTTACCAATATTACCTTAAGATAATCTTTTAAATTTGTTAAATCTTTTTTATCTTTATAAACTCTCCATCCAGAATATCCATATTTCTTTATATCTTTTTCTTGATCTTCTTCTTTATTTGATATATTACTTCTTTCCTCTAATTTATTCAAATTATCAAGGCACTGTACAACATCTTTATAAGCTTGATGTACACTATTTGTATTTATAAATGCATTTCTATTTAATCCTTGCCACCTATATATTACTTTTTCAGCATTTAAAATTTCACTTGGTACAGATAATGTAAATCTTACAATTTTTATATCTCTATCTTCATTTGCATAATCATAATCTTTAATATCTTCTTTAGTTCCTATATCAGAAACTTTAATATAAACATAATCTCTTCCGTGATATTCATCTACACTAACATGTGCTCCTGATCCACTACTAGCAACATCATTATTATATAACATTGTCATCATTTTTTCTTTTGTTTGACCATTATGTTCTTCATATGAATTAAAAAAATCTTCTATTGGTATTTTATAAAATTGCTGTTTCTTTTCAAACCACCCTGAAAATGCTACATCTTTTACAGTATCAATATAATCTTCAAAATCATAAAGTTTAGATGGTTCTTTTAATTCAAACCCATCTCTTTTATTTGGTTTTTCGCTTCCGAAATATAATGTAACTCCTTTTTGAAGTGTTGTACGTAATTTTGTTACTTCTTTCCCTTCATAACCTTCATATCTTTCTTGTGCACTACTTTCTCTATTTGTTCTAAAAAAGTTATTCATTTGAATAGCATTAAAATTACTTTTTCCAGTCCTTTGTCTAGCAAAATTTAATTCTTCATCTGAAACCCAAGAGTCTTGATTAAGATCTAACTCAGGCATCATAATTGTTATTCCTTGTTTTGCATACGCTCTTTCTGTTTCATCTAATACTCCATCCCTATTATTATCCCAAACTGTTTCATCATAATTTACTCCATAAGATATATTTATATATGTACTCATTATAAGTATATTTATTATTACTATTATAATTATATATTTTATTCTCTTCATAACATCACCACACTTTATATAAAAATTATTGCTCTATATTAATTATATCTGATTTTTTTACAATATTCAACGTTTTTTTCAAAAAAGCTTTAAACTGGTTAATTAATTTTCATTATATATTTTTTTCTGTTCATTAATATAATATTTTTTATTACATCCTAATTATAATCTATTTTATATCTAATTTTTCGTATTCTGTATCCCAAAAATATTTTTTAATTATATTGGCATTTTGTACCTCCACATATATTATATCATATTTTTACCTAAAATCTACACTATAATTTAAGTTATAGTTTTTTACAAAAATAAATTATTTATAAGAAGATCAAATTAGTATAGAAAAAATGAAACTTTAATCTATATAAATATTTTATACTTTCGTTTTTATTTTTAATATCTTACTATTTCTTCCGCTTTAAATTCAGTTTTAAGTTCCTTTTATATGTAAAATATATATATTAATAATAACTCTTTTTTTAATAATTGTTTTTTAATAGAAAAAAAGTATAAAGCTATCAAAACTTTATACTTTTTTGGCGGAGATGAGAGGGTTCGAACCTCCGCGCCGTTTTCACGACCTAACTGTTTAGCAAACAGTCCCCTTCACCACTTGGGTACATCTCCAAGAAAAAAAGATATAAAATCAAAATCTATAAAATTATAAATTCATGGTCTTATATCCTTATTTGCTTGGCGGAGAGGGTGGGATTCGAACCCACGGTAGGCTATAAACCTACGCCAATTTTCAAGACTGGTGCCATAAACCAACTCGACCACCTCTCCATATTTTAGACAAATATTTTTAAATTCGCCTAACGACAGTATTTATATTAGCATTTTTAAAAACATTTGTCAATAGGATTTTCTTATTTTTTTCATTTATCTATATCTTTTATATTAAATATTATTTACTATATAATTGCTTTTATAATTTAAAGCTTTATTAATAGCCTCATTTTCTTGTTCTGATAAAGTATATTTTGAACTTCCATTTTCTATAGGTTTTGCATAAATATTAGAAATTTCTCTTGAATATACACCATTTAGGACAACACCATTATTATTATTATCCAATAAAGCTAAAGCAAAACTTAAATCACTTCCTGTATCTTTAAATGCACTATATCTAACAATACCTACCTTTTTTATACATGTTGATAATTCTTCTTCTATACTTTTAAATGTATTTATAATTTCTTTATTTTTCTGTTCTGTCATTTCAATTTTATACATAAAATTTTTTAAATCTTCTTCTATATTTTTTCCATTACTTAATTTTTTTATGAATTTATTATATTTATTTTTTAATTTTATATTATTTATAAATAAGTATATAAATCCAATAAATAATATTATTAAAAGTATATTAATTAAAATAACATAATTATCTGACCTTAAAAACTCTAAAATATTTTGCATAAACTCCCCCATTACAATACTTTATTTTTTTGTGAATAAATAAAATTTTTTAAGTTTCAATTTCTTTATAATTCTAATTTTATTCTAGAAAATATTTTTTCTATATAATATTACCATCTATTTCATTAAATTTAATATTCTTTCTAGTTCATCATTTGAAGCATATTCTATAACTATTTTTCCTTTTTTCTTTCCAGGTGTTAATTTAACTTTTGTGCCAAAGAAACCCTGAAAAGTGTTTTCTATATCTTTATATAAAATATTCATTTTTTTCAATTCTTCTTGTGATATCTTTTTTTGATTTAACTTTTTATTTCTTTGTTCTATTTCTCTAACTGTAGCTCCTCTTTCAATCATATCTAACGCTGTAAGATATTGTTTTTCAGGATCTGTTATTGCTAACAATCCTCTACAATGACCTTCACTTAATTTTCCTTGTTTTGCTAATTCAATAACTCTAGGCTCTAGATTTAAAATTCTAATGTAATTTGCTATTGTACTTCTACCTTTTCCTAATTTTTTTGCAATTTCTTCTTGAGTTAGTTCATATGTATCTATTAAATTTTTAATTCCTAAAGCTTTTTCATATGGGTTTAAATCTTCTCTTTGTATATTTTCTATTAATGCTATTTCTTGATTTTTTCTTTCATCATCATCTCTTAATATTGCTGGTATTTCTTCTAATCCTGCTAATTTACATGCTCTCCATCTTCTTTCTCCAGCAATTATACTATAGTATCCATCTCTTTTTGTAACAACTATAGGTTGAATTAATCCATACTCTTTTATGGATTCAGCTAATTCTTCAAGTGCTTCTTGATTAAAATTTTTTCTTGGTTGATCTCTATTAGGTTCTACTTCTGTTATTTTCAAATTTTTTAATATATCATTATCTTTAACTTTTTCTTCTTCAGGTGTTGGACCAAATAATGCATCTAATCCTTTTCCTAATCCTGTTTTTTTAGCCATATAAATCACTTCCTATCTCTATAACATATGTTTTGCCTTTTTATCAGCTTCATTTGATTTTAAAAATTCTTTTGCAAATTTTTCATAACTTTTTGCCCCTTTTGATCGTGAATCATATTCAGTTATAGGCATTCCATAACTAGGAGCTTCACTTAATCTTACATTTCTTGGAATTACTGTTTTATATACTTTATCATTAAAGTATTTTTTTACTTCTTTTACAACTTGATTAGATAAATTTGTTCTAATATCATACATCGTAAGTAATGCTCCTTCAACTTCTATATCTTTATTTAAATGTTTTTTTACTAAATCAATTGTATTTATAAGTTGTCCTAATCCTTCTAATGCATAATATTCACATTGGACAGGTATTAATACAGAATTCGATGCAGTGAATGCGTTTAAAGTTATTAATCCTAATGATGGTGGACAATCAATTATAATATAGTCAAATTTTGATTTTATATTTTCTATCTTATCTTTTAATCTTTGCTCCCTAGACATCATTGAAACTAATTCAACTTCTGCTCCTGCTAAGTTTATATCTGATGGACAAATTTGTAAATTTTTAATCATTGTCTTTTCTATTGCATTTTCAATTTCAGTTTCTCCTACTAAAATATCATATGTTGAATATTCTACTTCTTTTGTTGCTCCAACTCCGCTTGTAGCATTACCTTGTGGATCTGCATCTATTAATAATACTTTTTTTCCCTTTTTTGCTAATATTGTACTTAAATTTATACTTGTAGTTGTTTTTCCAACACCACCTTTTTGATTTGCAACTGATACTACTTTTCCCACAATTCTTCCCTCCTATAGCTTATTTTTGTTATGTTTATCTAATAGTAAATATTTACCTATTAATTATTTATATTCTATATCTATAATATATAATTATTAAAAAAAAGTCAATAAATTTTTTGATATTTTAAAAATAAAATATTAGAGGTTAATAACTTTAACATTTTATTTAATAAAATTGTTTATATATCAATATTTAAAAGCTTTGAGTATTAATGGAATAGGATTAGAAATTATTTCTTTTAATTAAATATATTATAATGTTTCTTATAAAACAAAAATAAAACCATCAAAGTAGAATTAAAATCTACTTTAATGGTTCTTTTGAAGGAATACCTGCTTTTCTAGGATACACATTAGGAGTATTTTTATATTTATTTATAATAATTATATTTCTATTAAATTCTGAATTTGCTAATTTAAATTCATCAACACTAACAATTTTTCCACCAAGAACATTAATTGCATTTTTACTATTAATTATCTCTTCATTTACTTCATTCCCCTTCATACAAATACATGTACCATTTAATTTTACTAAAGGAATTAAATACTCTGAAAGAACAGATAAATTAGCAACAGCTCTAGCAGTTACATAATCAAAATTTTCTCTATACTTTTTATTCTTTCCGAAGTCCTCTACTCTACTGTGTACAGTGTGTATTTCTTTTAATTCTAATTGTGATATAACTTCATCTAAAAATTTAATTCTTTTATTTAAAGAATCAACCAAAGTTATATTTAAATCAGGTCTAATAATTTTTAAAGGTATTCCAGGGAAGCCTGCACCAGTACCAATATCTGCTAAGTTACAATTTTCTTTAATATATTTACTTATTGTAATAGAATCTATAAAATGTTTTAAAATTATATCTTTTGGCTCAATTATTGCAGTTAAGTTTATTTTTTTATTCCATTCTAATAATATATTCATATATGTATAAAATTGTTTTATTTGTTTATCATTAAACTCTATTTTTATTTTTTGACCATAATCCAATATTAAATTACTAAATTCCTCTAATTTCATCTATTATCTTATATTAGTTTAAATCAATTTTTAACTAATACTCCCCTTTCTTATTTATTTTTATTTACTTGCAAATATATAAGTAAAACTGATATGTCTGCTGGTGAAACTCCTGATATTCTTGAAGCTTGTCCAATAGAATGCGGTTTAAATTTATTTAATTTTTGTCTTGCTTCTAAGCTCAAACCACTTATAGTTTCATAATCAACATTTTCTGGCAATAATTTTGTTTCTAGTTTTTTGAATTTTTCTACTTGTGCTTCTTGCATTTTAATATAACCATCATATTTTATCTGAATTTCAACTTCTTGTCTTTCTTGTAAAGTTAATTGTGGTCTTTCTTTATCAATTATTGCTAAATTATCATAATTTAATTCGGTTCTTTTTAATAATTCAGACATCTTTGTTCCTGTTGAAAGTTCTGTTGTTCCATATTTTACTAGCATTTCATTTACTTCTTTAGTTGGCTTAACTATAGTATCTTTTAATCTTTGTATTTCCTTTTCTATATTTTGTTTTTTTATCTTAAATCTCTCATATCTTTCATCAGAAATAAGTCCAATTTGATGTCCTTTTTCAGTTAATCTTAAATCTGCATTGTCTTGTCTTAAAAGTAGTCTATATTCTGCTCTAGATGTCATCATTCTATATGGTTCATTTGTTCCTTTTGTAACAATATCATCAATTAATACACCTATATATCCTTCTGTTCTATCTAATATTACAGGTTCTTTACCTTTTATTTTCTGAGTTGCATTTATTCCTGCAATTAAACCTTGGCATGCAGCTTCTTCATATCCAGATGTTCCATTTGTTTGTCCTGCCATAAATAATCCATCTATTCCTTTATATTCTAATGAAAGTTTTAAATTAGAAGGATCTATACAATCATATTCTATTGCATATGCTGATCTTGTAAATTCCGCATTTTCTAATCCTGAGATTGTTCTATATAATGCTATTTGTACATCTTCTGGTAAAGAAGAACTTAAACCTTGTATATACATTTCATCTGTATCTAATCCTATGGGTTCTACAAATGCTTGATGTCTTGGTTTATCACTAAACCTTACTACTTTATCTTCTATAGATGGACAATATCTAGGCCCTGTTCCTTCTATTTTACCAGCATATAATGGCGATCTATGTAAATTTTCTTTTATTATTTTATGTGTTTCTTCATTTGTATAAGTAAGATAACAGTCAACTTGTTCTAAATTCTTTATTTCATCTTCAAAAGAAAATGGTACTATATCTGTATCTCCTTTTTGCACTTCCATTTTACTAAAATCTATACTTCTTTTATTTATTCTTGCAGGTGTACCTGTTTTAAATCTTACTAAATCTACTCCTATTTTTCTTAAGGATTCTGATAATTTATTTGCTGCTGCTACTCCATCTGGTCCACTTTCTTCAGAATATTCTCCCATAAATATTTTTCCTTTTAAATATGTTCCTGTTGCAACAATTACAGCTTTTACTTTATATTTTGCTCCAACTGAAGTGATTACACCTACAACTTTACCATTTTCAACCTCAATATCTACAATTTCACCTTGTTTTAAATATAAATTTTCTTGTTTTTCTAATGTATGTTTCATTTCTATATGATACTTTTTTCTGTCAGCTTGTGCTCTTAAAGAATGTACAGCAGGACCTTTTGATGTGTTTAACATTTTTATTTGTATCATTGTTTTATCTATATTTTTACCCATTTCTCCACCTAGTGCATCAATTTCTCTTACTAAATGACCTTTTGAACTTCCTCCAATATGAGGATTACATGGCATATTTGCAACAGCTTCTAAACTTATTGAAAATACTAATGTTTTCATACCCAACCTTGCTGCTGCTAGCCCAGCTTCACATCCTGCATGTCCTGCTCCTATAACTGCTATATCATATTCTCCTGCATAATAACTCATTGTATATCTTTTCCTTTCCATATGAAACAGAAATATTTTATTTGTTTAACCAAAAGAAAAATGTTTACACAATAGTTTAGTTATGTTTTACAGATACTACTTATTATACCTTTTCATTTTGATATATTATCATAGCTTTAAGTATTAATTCTAATTTATTCTACATAATATTTTATTATGTAGAATAAATTATGTGTATTTCTTTTTTTATTTATTATATTTTTTGTTTCATATTATAAATTTGTATTATTTCCCCTTTTAATCCATTTTTGTTTCATATTATATAATTACATTATTTTTTAATATTTTTTCTTTATTTTTGATTTTCACGTTAATTTTTTATATCATTTTCCCAAACAAAACTTGGCAAAAATTTCATTTATTATATCTTCTGTTACAATTTCTCCAGTTATATTTCCTAGATCTTCTAATATATCCTTTATAAATATTGCAACAATATCTATAGGCATATTTTGATTAATACTTTCTTCTGACTTTTCTACATTATTTATAGCTTTTGAAATTAAATTTTTATGTCTTAAATTTGTTATTATAATATCACTATCTAAATTAATTTCATTTAATTTGAACATTTCAGCTATACAACTGTATAAATTTTCTAATCCCTCATTATTTAGTGCAGAAATTTTTATTATTTTATTACATACACTGCATAGTCTTTTATCATCTTGATTTAATACACTATTTAAATCAGATTTATTTATTATTATAATTGAATTCTTTTCTTTTATAATTTCTAAAATATCTAAATCTTCTTCTGATAAATCCTTTGATCCATCAAAAATTGCTATAATTAAGTCTGCATCTTTTGCTATTTCTTTTGATTTTAAAATTCCTATTTTTTCAACTTCATCTTTTGCATTTCTAATTCCTGCTGTATCAATAAGTTTTATAGGAATTCCTTCTATGTTTACAAATTCTTCTATTGTATCTCTTGTTGTTCCTTCATATTCAGTAACAATAGCTCTATCTTCTTTTAATATAGCATTTAATAAAGACGATTTTCCTGCATTTGGTCTTCCAATTATGGCGGTTTTTATTCCTTCTTTTATTAATTTTCCATTTTCAAAACTTTTCTCTAAATTTTTTAATTTTAATTTAATACTTTTTAACATTTTATCTATTTGATTATTAGTAATTTCTTCTACATCATACTCAGGATAATCTATACAAACATCTAAGTTTATCATTACATCCATTATTTCTTGTTTGATTTCCTTAATTTTTTTTGATAATGATCCTTCTAATTGTTTTATACCAGTTCTAGCTTCTTTCTCAGATTTAGCATTTATAACATCAATAACTGATTCTGCTTGTAATAAATCTATTCTTCCATTTAAAAATGCCCTTTTTGTAAATTCTCCTGGTTCAGCAAGTTCTGCACCATTTTTTAAACATATATCTAATATTTTTCTTATTATTACATTTCCACCATGTGAATTAATTTCACACATATTCTCTGTAGTATAACTTTTTGGTTTTTTAAAATATGAAACTAAAACTTCATCAATTATTTCATCATTTTCTATTATGTTTCCATATTTTATAGTATATCCTTTTATATTTTCTATTTTTTCTTTATTTTTAGGAATAAAGAATTTATCTAAAATTTCAAAACAATTTTCTCCACTCATTCTTATAATTCCAATTCCTCCAATTCCGAGGAGCCGTAGAGATTGATGCTATAACACTCATTTTAAATTTCCTTTCTTTTTATATTTTTTTAATTATTTTTCTATTTTATTTATTTTTTATTTTATTTATTTTTCTATTTTATTTTATTTATTTTTTTATTTTATTTATTTTTTTATTTTATTTATTTTTTTATTTATTTTTTTATTTTATTTATTTTAATTTTACTTTAATTATGTTTTTTATCCATTTAACTAATTATTATTTTTAAGATTAGCTCTCTTTATTATATAAAATTAATTATATGAAAACTTTTTATTTTTTATAAAAATCGCTTAAACTTATAATTATATATTTTTTAATAATAATGTATAAAAAAATAAATTTAATTTTTTAATTATTTTTATTAATTTTATTTTTTTAATTTTTTATTTAATTTATTATTTTTACTTTTATTAAATTATATAAAAAATTATTATAGATTATATTTTTTAGTATTCCCTATACAATAAAAAAGTCAAAGATTAAATAATACTTTATTTTAAAAAGTAAAATCTGACCTTTGACCTCTGATTTTATTATTTATTTTTCTTTAATGATATAACAATTTTTCTTCTAGGCTCTTCACCTATACTTCTTGTTTCAATCATTTTATAATCTTGTAATTTTGAATGAATAATTTTTCTTTCATATGCTTGCATAGGTTCTAATGTAATAGATTTTTTAGTCTTTATAACTGAATTTGCTAATTTATCAGCTAAATCTTGTAATGTTTTTTCTCTTTTTTGCTTATATCCTTGTATATCTAAAATAACTTTAACTCTATTTTCAATCCCTTTACTAGCTATTGATGAAAGAATATTTTGAAAAGAATATAATGTTTCACCTCTATATCCAATTAAAAATTCTAAATTTTCAATACTAATATTTAATCCCTCTTTATAACTTTCAATTGTATATTTTTTTTCTTCACCTAATTTTTCTATAAATTCATTTAAAAAATTTTCTACATTTTCTTGCGCTTTTTTTAGTTCTTCACTATTTAATTCTATCTCTTTTTTTATTCTTTCAAAATATTTATCTTCTTTTTTTTCTTTTATTGTTAATTTTACTTTTACTACCCTTGGTGTTAAAATACTAAAAAAACTTCTTTTTTCTTCATTATCTAAAATTTTTATATCAACCATATTTTTTGAGACATTTAATTGTTTTAATCCATTCTCTATTGCTTCATTTGTAGTTTTACCTTCCGAAATAATACTATTTTCCATATTTTATAACATTCCCTTTCTTTCCGCTCTATTCATCATAATTATAATTAATGTATTTGGATTTTTTCTTGTTATTTCTGTCTAATCTTTTATAAATTTATTTAAAACTAATCTTTCTGCTATCATTACAATGTTATTAACTAACCAATATAAAGCTAATCCTAAAGGTGCTACAAGTGAAATAGAAATTGACATTATTGGCATCATCCATGACATCATTTTATTAGATTGAGCCATAGCTTCTTCCATTTCATTTCTTTGCTCTTTCTGTTTTTCTTCTTCTGTAACATCAATTACTTCTTTTTCAGATTTTGTTTTACTTTGCATATTTGTTGTTATTTTCATAGATATAAATGTTGATATTATATATAATACTGGGATTATATACACAGTCCAATCACTTAAGTTTTGTTGTGGTATTTTACTTAAATCTAATCCAAAAAAATTCATATTTAAATTTATTTTATTTAATTCATTATCATCAGGAAATTTTTCTTTTAAATAATTTAATTCTCTAACAATATCTATCTCTGAATAGGCTTCACTTACAGAAATATTGTCCTGTTTCATTTGTTCAATGTATGTATTTATTTGATTTTTATCAATATTTTGCATATATGTTAATGGAAATCTAACCATATAAAAAATTGATATTAATAAAATAAATTGAATTATTGCACTTAAACATCCACTAAATGGATTCATTTTTTCTTGTTTATATAAATCCATCATTTCTTTATTTAATTTTTCAGGATCATTTTTATATTTAAATTGTAAAACTTTCATTTTTTCTTGAAGTTTTACATTCTTTTTCATTGTTTTTTGTTGTTTTATTGATAATGGTAGCATTATTAATTTTATTAAAATTGTAAATAATATTATTGCTAAACCATAATTATTTACGATATTGTTTATTGTATTTAGTATAAAACCAAAAATGTTTGCAAAAAATTGAAACATCTATATTCCTCCTAGCTCATTTTAGTGGATCATATCCTCCTTTTGAGAAAGGATTACATCTTAAAATTCTATATATTCCTAAAAATATTCCTTTTATAGAGCCATACTTATTTATAGCTTGTTTGGTATATTCTGAACATGTTGGATAAAACTTACAATTTATATTTTTACTAGAAAACCATAAAGAAATATTTTTTTGATAAAATTCTATTATTTTAACTATTACTTTTTTCATCTTTAAATATTCCTTCCCTATGTTTTTCTCCCATTTAATAATTTTATTTAATATTTGCATTTAAAAAAATTTTTTCCATATCTTCTTTTACATTATTAAAATTTATATTATTTATATCAACATGTTTTTTTAATAAAAATACTATACTATTTCCTAGTTTCATATTTTCTTCTAAGATTTTATAATTTTCTCTTAATAATCTTTTTGTTTTATTTCTTTTTACAGCTTTTCCAGCTTTTACGCTAATTGCTAAACCTATTAAATTATATTTTTTATTATTTCTTTTTATAAAACATGCTATATATTTGCCTTGATAGTATCTTCCTTTTGTCATAACTTGTCTAAATTCATAGTTTTTTTTCAACATTTTTGTTTTTTTCATTATGTCTTCTTCCCTTCTTTGGTATAAAACCTCCGTGGTATGTAAAAAAATGAAAAAAACGTGCATTATGCACTTAATTTTTTTCTACCTTTTGCTCTTCTTGCTTTTAAAACGTTTCTGCCTGCTCTTGTTTTCATTCTTTTCATAAATCCATGTTCTCTTTTTTCTTGTCTTGTTTTTGGTTGAAATGTTCTTTTCATTGTATAGCCACCTCCTCTAATAGTTTTTTGTTTTTATTGTAAATTCCTTTTATAGAAATTTTATACAAAATTATCAGTGTATCGATTATACCTTAAATAGGGTCAATTTGTCAATACATTTTAAAATTTTATATTGAAACATATTTGTAATATTTAAAACTTATCCACATAAAAATTCAAACTTATCCACATAAAGAAAATTTTTTCCACAATTCTATTGACTAATCAGTACTAAATTTGTTATTATAGAAAATACAAAAAGAAATAAGATTTTCGTCAGTATTTTCAATAAATTTCTGTTCGCAAATTTTTAGTTTTCTTTTCAATAATATTACAAACTTATCAACATCTGTGGATAACTTTGTGGATAAGTTTTGTAAAGAAAGGATATAAAAATGACAATAGATAAAGATGAGCTTTTAAATAAACTAAAAGAATTATTAAAAGATGAAGTTTCAAAAATATCATATGATACATGGATTATACCACTTGAAATACAAAAAATAGAAAGTAGTCATATTACTTTTATAGCAAAATCACAATTCCAAAAAGATTTTATTGAAAATAAATTTAATAGTCTAATATTTAATACTTTAAGGTATATAACCAATAGAGATTGGACTTTTTCTGTAATAGATATATCACAAGAAGATAATGATGAAACAATAATATCTGATAAAAAATCCAATGTATCAGACGCAGAACTTGAAAGCAATCATTCAACATTAAATAACAAATATACATTTGAAACATTTGTTGTTGGAAATAATAATAGATTTGCACATGCAGCAGCACTTGCAGTTGGAAATGAACCTGGTAAATCATATAATCCATTATTTTTATATGGTGGAGTTGGTTTAGGAAAAACTCACTTGATGCATGCAATAGGTAATAGAATTTTAGAAAATAATTCAAATTATAATGTTCTTTATGTCACATCTGAAAAATTTACAAACCAATTGATAAATTCAATTAAAGACAACAAAACAGAAATATTTAGAAACAAATATAGAAATATTGACGTTTTATTAATAGATGATATTCAGTTTATTGCTGGTAAAGAAAGAGTTCAAGAAGAGTTCTTTCACACATTTAATACATTAAGAGAAGCTGGAAAACAAATAATTATATCTAGTGATAAACCTCCTAGAGATATAGAATTTTTAGAAGATAGACTAAAATCTAGATTTGAATGGGGTCTATTGGCAGATATTTCTTTTCCAGATTATGAAACTCGTTTAGCAATATTAAGAAAAAAATCTCAAGATGAAAATATAATAATAGATGATATAATTTTATCAAATATAGCAACAAAAATAAATTCAAATATTAGAGAACTAGAAGGTGTTCTAAATAAAATAGTTGCAAGAGCATCTTTAACTCATAGTCCTATAACAATAGAACATGCAGAAAAGATAATAAATGAATTTATATATGAAAGTGAAAAAGTAATATCTTGCGATTTTATAAAAGAAACTGTTTCAAAATATTTTAGCATAAAAAAAGAAGAATTATCAGGTGCAAAAAGGTCAAATGATATAGCTTTTCCAAGACAAATAGCAATGTATTTATGTAGAGAAGTTGCTAATATGTCTTTTCCACAAATAGGAACAGAATTTGGAAATAGGGATCATTCTACAGTAATGCATGGTTACAATAAAATTGCAAAAGAAATAAAAGAAAAAAATAATACAAAGTTAATTGTGGAAAGTGTGAAAAACATAATTACGAATGAAAAAAAATAATGAATATAAATAAAAAATAACCTTTTTTAAAATTGATGTTTGTCAAAATTTATGTTTGTAAAAAAGAAGGAGATATGTTCCTACGGAACCAATAGATTAGATATCCACACATGGATGTTAATAACGTGTTTATAAACTGTGTATATCTTACTTTTCCACAAATTAATTATACACATGTGGAAAAAAAACAAACTTATCCACAAACTTATTCACAATAAATTTATTAGGGATATGAACTTTCAACAGAGTTTTCCACAGTTTCCACATGACCTAATACTAATACTACTAATAATATTTATATTATATTTATAATACATAAGGAGGAACAAAAATGAAAATAATATGTTATAAAGACAAAATACTAAAAGCTATTAATTCCGTAGTAAAAGGTGTTGCTTCTAAAACAACAATGCCTATATTAGAAGGAATATTAATTCAAACAAATGAAAATGAAATAAAACTAACAACATATGATTTAGAACTTGGAATAGAATATATTATGGAATGTGAAATAAAAGAACAGGGTAGTACAGTTGTAAATGCAATTATGTTTAGTGAAATAATAAGAAAATTACCAGATACAGAAATTTCTATAAAAATTAATGAAAAAAATTTATTAGAAATTGAATGTGAAGGTTCTTTATATAAATTAGCAACAATGAATCCTGAAGAATTTCCAGAACTTCCAAAGATAGAAGTAGAAAATTCTATAGAATTAGATCAAAGTATATTGAAAAATATGATAAGAAAAACTATATTTGCAGTAAGTTCAGAAGAAAATAGACCAATATTTACAGGTTGCTTATTTGAAATACAAAATAATAAATTAAATATTGTTGCTGTTGATGGTTTTAGATTAGCATTAAGAAGTATTTTTTTAAATAAACAAACTAACGATTTTAGTGCAGTAATACCAGGAAAAACTTTAAATGAAGTTAATAAAATTTTATCAGATTCTTTTGAATTAGTTAAAATTGGAGTTTCAAAAAATCAAGCTTTATTTGAAATGGATAATTGTAAGATAGTAACAAGAATTTTAGATGGAGAATTTTTAAATTATAAAAATGTTATTCCTGAAAATTGGGAAACAAGAGTTAGAGTTAATAAAAATAATTTACAAAATTGTTTTGAAAGAATTAGTTTAATTTCGTCTTCATCTATAGAAAAAGAAAAAAAATATCCTGTTAAAGTAACTGTAGATATAGGAAAAGTCACTATATCTTGTACAAATCAAACAGGTGAAGCTAAAGAAGAAATGTTTATTTCAACTGAAGGTAAAGGATTAGAAGCTGGATTTAATCCAAAGTATTTTTTAGATAGTTTAAAGTCAATTGATGATGAAGAAGTTTTTGTTGAATTTGGAACAAATATTTCTCCATGTTTAATAAAGTCAGTAGAAAATAAAGATTATGTTTATATGATTTTACCTATTAGATTAAAAGAAGAATAAAAAAATGATTTTATTTATCCACAATTTGTTATATAATTGTGGATAATATATTAGTAATTAAAAAATTTTGACCTTTTAAAATCAAAAATAAGACATTTTTATTTTTTTTTAATATAATTTTATATCAAAAAAAATAAATAAATTAGAAAAAAATAGTAAAAAAAAGATAAAAATAGATAAAAATAATAAAAAATTATATAAAAATTAATAAAAAATATCAATTATTTTGACTTATTTTTATAAAAATTAACTTTTTATACAATGGAGATAAAAATAAATGTGGATAAAAAATATGAAATTAAATAATTTTAGAAATTACGAGAAACAGGAGATTAATTTTTCAGAAAATATAAATATTTTTTATGGAGAAAATGCTCAAGGAAAAACAAATATTATCGAAGCAATTTTTTTATGTAGTTTAGGAAAATCTTTTAGAGCTAAGAAAGATTTTGAAATGATAAAATTAGATGAAAAAAATTCTGTTATAGAAATAGAATTTGAAAAATCAGATAGAAATGGAAAAATAAAAATTGAATTGGGTAATAAAAAAAATATTTATTTAAATGGAATAAAAATAAAAAAATTAAGTGAATTATTAGGAAATATTAATATTGTAATTTTTACACCAGATGATATAAATATTTTAAAAGGCGGACCTCAAAATAGAAGAAGATTTTTAGATGTAATGATAAGTCAATTAAGACCAAATTATATACATATTTTAAATTTATATTTAAAAACAATTGAACAAAGAAATAATTATTTAAAACAAATAAAAGAAGAAGGAAAAGAAGAAAATTTATTAGAAATTTGGGATGAAAAATTAGCAGAATATGCGATAAAAATTTGTGAATATAGAACTGAATTTATTGAAAAAATTATAAAAAAAATAAAAATAATTCATAAAAATATTACAGGAGAAAAAGAAGAAATAAAATTAGAATACATTACAGAATGTAAAGAAAAAAACGAATATTTATCTTTATTAAAACAAAGAAAAAAATTAGACATTATAAAAGGATTTACAACAAAGGGTATACATCGAGATGATTTTATGATATATATAAATAATAAAGAAATTAGTATTTATGGATCACAAGGACAAAATAGAACAGCAATGCTTTCTTTAAAATTAGCAGAGTTACAAGTAATATATGATGAAATAGGCGAATATCCAATTTTATTATTAGATGATTTTATGTCTGAGTTAGATAAAACAAGAAGAAAAAATTTTTTAGAGAATATAAAGGATACGCAAGTAATAATTACAGGAACTGAAAAATTAGATATTGAAAAATTAAAATATTTAGAATATAATGTTTCTAATGGAAAAATATTAAGTAATTAAAAATAAATATATTGATTTATAAATAGGAGGAATACTAATGGAAAAATTTAATCATGAATATGGAGCAGATCAAATTCAAGTATTAGAGGGATTAGATGCAGTTAGAAAAAGACCAGGAATGTATATAGGTAGTACATCTGTAAGAGGTTTACATCATTTAGTATATGAAATAGTTGATAATGGCGTTGATGAAGCACTAGCAGGATATTGTACAGAAATAAATGTTGTAATAGAACCAGGAAATATAATATCAGTAAAAGATAATGGTAGAGGAATTCCAGTAGAAATACATCCTAAAACAAAAATATCTACAGCTGAAACAGTTTATACTGTTTTACATGCAGGTGGAAAATTTGGGGGAGATAGCGGATATAAGGTTTCTGGTGGTTTGCATGGAGTTGGAGCATCTGTTGTAAATGCGTTATCTAATTGGACTGAAGTTACAATTGAAAGAGATGGTGGCATTTATGAAATGAGTTTTGAAAAAGGAAAAACAGTAAAGAAATTAGAAAAAGTAGGAGAATCAAAAAATACAGGAACTTTAGTTAGATTTTTAGCAGATGATACAATATTTGAAAGTACAAATTATGAATATGAAGTATTAGAAAAAAGACTTAGGGAAATAGCATTTCTAACAAAAGGACTTAAAATAACAATTGAAGATAAAAGAGACGAAGAAAATATAAAAAAAGCAGAATTTTGTTATGAAGGAGGATTAAATTCATTTGTTGAATTTTTAAATAAAAATAAAGAAAAAATTCATCAATCACCAATATATATTGAAAAAAATGGTGAAATACCTGTAGAAATAGCAATTCAATATACAACAAGTTATACAGAAAATATATATACATTTGTAAATAATATAAATACTGTAGAAGGAGGTACACATTTAGAAGGATTTAAAAGAGCATTAACAAAAGTATTTAATGATTATGCTAGAAGTCATAATATTTTAAAAGAAAAAGATGGTAATTTACAAGGAGAAGATATAAGAGAAGGAATAACAGCAGTTGTTTCAGTAAAAGTAAAAGAACCACAATTTGAAGGACAAACTAAGACAAAATTAGGAAATAGTGAAGTAACTGGTGTTGTTCAAAGTATGGTAAATGAAGCATTAGCTACATTTTTAGAAGAAAATCCTAATATAGCAAAAGCCATATTAGAAAAATGTGTTAGTGCATCAAGAGCTAGAGAAGCAGCAAGAAAAGCAAGAGAACTTGTAAGAAAGAAAAATTCTTTAGAAACATCAACTTTGCCAGGAAAACTAGCAGACTGTAGTAGTAAAAATCCTGAAGAATGTGAAGTATATATAGTAGAGGGAGATTCTGCTGGAGGAAGTGCAAAACAAGGAAGAGATAGAAAGTTCCAAGCAATTTTACCATTATGGGGAAAAATGCTAAATGTAGAAAAATCAAGAGCAGACAAAATTTATGGAAATGATAAATTAAATCCTGTAATTTTAGCAGTTGGTGCTGGAATAGGGCCTGATTTTGATATTACAAAGATTAGATATGGTAAAGTAATAATAATGGCAGATGCCGATGTAGATGGTGCACATATTAGAACATTATTATTAACATTTTTCTTTAGATATATGAGACCACTAATAGAAAATGGAAATGTGTTTTTAGCACAACCACCATTATATAAATTATCTAAAAAGGGAATGGAAGATATTTATTGTTATACAGATGAAGATCTATTAAATGCTTATAGTGAATTAGAAGAAAAGGGAATTACAAGAGAGCAATTGGGTCTACAAAGGTACAAAGGTTTAGGAGAAATGAATCCAGAACAATTATGGGAAACAACTATGAATCCAGATACAAGAATATTAGTAAAAGTTACAATGGATGATGCTATACAAGCAGATGAAACATTTACTTTATTAATGGGTGATGAAGTTGAACCAAGAAGAGAATTTATACAACAAAATGCTAAGTATGTAAAAAATTTGGATATATAAAAAATGTGACAAAAGGTGCGTCCCTTTTTGTCGCATTTTTTTAAATATTTAATGGCAGGTTATTAAAAATAACCTGCCACTAATCGATAAAGCCGATAATAATCTTTGCTAAAACTAATATATCTAATATTAAAACCTAATATATATTGCTACATAAATAAGCTCGATACCACATATATTAATCAGTCGCTCGACTATTAATCCACCATAAGTAACTATATTCATCCAAACAAGGGACTAATAATAACCACTTTATAATTTTTAGATAAAAGAATAATCTTAGCTCGAATGCATTACATATAATTGAACCATATACAGATCGAATTAAATTATAAAATATAGCCTACTCACACATAATACACTCTTATCGCCGACATATAATGATATATTTAATACACCATTATATATCTTTGCTCGAATAATAATAAACTTTTTAAAAAATCTATTATTACTCTTCGCTCAACTATTATCAACCTTATAATAGTATTATGTTCAAATTAATAAAAAATATTCAAAAAATTATTTAAATAAAAAAAATATTATGATATAATTAAAAAAATTAAGAAATTGGAGAAAAAAATAATGTTATTAGGAGATTTAATATTTTTTTTAGGTGGATTTATTCTTGTTTTACTTTCTATATATGCTACTTTTAAAAATAGAGAACTTAAAAAATATGGAGTACCAGTAAAATTAAAAGTAAAAAGTGTTGACGAAAATAAGAGTAAAGATGGAATAAGAATAGGATATATGACTACTTTTGAATTTGAATATAATGGAAATATACAAGAACATACACTTCTAACGACAAAGAAGTTTAAAATTGGTAGTACTAAAAAAGGGATATTTTTAAAAAAGGGAAAGAAAAATAATTTAAGTGTATCAGGAGAAGGATTTTATCTAGCACCTGGTGGTTCAATTGTACTACTACTCTTTGGATTATTATTTATGTGGATATTATTTTGGGATTTATTAAATTTATCATTATACGCAATTATATTGCCTGTGATTGGATTAACATTGTATTTAATTATATATATAACAGTATTTCCTGTATTATTAGAAAAAAATAAAAAAAGCAAAAATAAGAAAAAAGTAAAATTTAAAGAAGTATATTATAGTGATACAGAAAATGAGTATACTACAGTACCTTCATCTTTAATAAGATATATTCCAAAAATAAAGGTAAATAAACAAAAAGAGAAAATTGGTATAGTAACAATAGCTATGATTTTAATGTTTTTTTTCCTTGCTATAATTTCTATTTGTATTGGAATTAAAGCTACAATTAAAATAATAGATGTAAAAGTTAATTGGAATTTAACGACTGCAACTGTTAAAGAAATTTATACATATAAAACTAAAGACACGAATGGAAGAGATATAGAAAAAAAAGGAATTATTTATGATTATACTATTAATGAGAGAATATATGAGTTAAATAAAAAGAATGCATCATCATTTTTTAATCATAAACAAGGAGATAAAATAAAATTATATTATAATCCAAATAATCCAAAAGAGGCTGAAATAAGAGATGGATTGTTTACTAATTCATTTCCACTATTCTTAGGAGTTCTATTCATATATATTGGATTTGTGGTAACTATGAATGAAAAAAAGAAAGTTAGATTATATAAGGCTATGATTATAAACAAAGGAGGAAAATAGTAATGAATATATTAATACTAACTTTAGTAATTATCATGATAATGATAGGTATATATTTTATAATAAGAGCTAATTCTCTGAAAAATTTTTATGAAAAAATAAAAGATGGTAATATATCTGAATACAAAAAAACAGTAGGTATAGTTGTGTGTGATGCTTATAGTATAGATGATGAAAAAAAAGTTACAAAACTAGTAACTCCTATTGTTGAATATACAGTAAATGGCGAAAAATATGAAACAATGAATAGAGTATTAGAAACTGGTGCTGAATTACCAGTAGGAACTAGATTATATGTTTGGTATAAAAAGGAGGATCCTAAACAAGCAATATTAGGAACTGAACTTGAAAGTTCATCGTTTGAAAAATTAGCAGGAGTATTATTAATTTGGTTTGGAATTGTATTTTTACTTATTATGTTGTAATATAATGTAAAATAGAAGGGACAAGATATGGAAGTATGTATTTGATGTAGTAGAACTAAAAAGTAAAGAAAAATATACAATACAAAATGTGATATTGAATAATTACATAGTATAAATATCAGGAGAAAATTAAAAATTTAAATAATAGATTTAATAGATATAATAGAATAATATACAAAAATAATTTAAAAAATTTTTTTGTAATACTATAATAATTAAGGAGGTAAATTTGTCATGGCACAAAGAATTATTCACTATTTGTTTGGAGATGTTTTTTCTAAGCAAATTAAATTAAAAGACAAGAATAGATTTTTAATAGGAAGTGTGATGCCAGATGCTTATAAAAATGGATGTGATAGAGATAAGACGCACTATAAAATTAAAACAGAGAACGAGATTTATTTTGATTTTAATATGTTCAGAGAACAATACCTTAAATTAATACTTCAAGATGATTTGTATTTAGGTTATTATATGCATTTGGTAGAAGATGCTTTTTATAGACAGTTTATTTATAATAAACGAATTATACCTAATAGTCAAGAGGAAGTTGCAATTTTGCATAAAGATTATCACACTATAAATTTATATCTTGTAAATAAATATCATCTTGAAAATGTATTTAATTATCATGTTGACTTAAAGTGTGAACCAATTAGTAATATTGCAGATTTTAAAATTAATGAATATATAGAAGAAATGTCATATGATTTTATAGAACAGGGAACAGGTAAAACATATATCTTTAAAGAAAATATGGCAGATGAGTTTTTAAATAAATATTTACCACTAGGCTTGGAAGAAGTACAGAACATATATAGTGGAAAACCTAAGTTACAAGCTAATAATTATACATGGACTAGATTAGTTTGAAACATAACTAATCTTTGTCTATTTATGTCGAAATTTTTTTCTTGACAAAAAAGAAAAGTGGATGTAAAATATAAAATAATTTAAAAACATCATTTTATATTTTCAAATTTTTATTATGTTAGATAAATAAATTTTATTCTCACAAATATTATCTTTAAAAATTCTTTAAATAGTTTATTTCACTAAAAATATCATAAAACATTTTATTAAAAGGAGGTGTTTTATTATAAAAAAAGTTTCTGTTCAAGATTGGATTCCAATAGAAGAGATTTTTAATAATGGGATTATTAAATTGAAAAAAGATAAATATATTAAAATTTTAAAAATAAATCCTATAAATTATAATTTAAAATCAGACTTAGAAAAAAAAACGATTTTAAATTCTTATAAAATTTTTTTAAAAACTTGTAATTTTGATATTCAAATTTTAATTCAAAGTAAAAAGGAAGATTTAAATCAATATATTTTAAATATAGAAAAAAATGTCCAAAAAAGAGAAAATAATTTTTTAGAAAATTTTTCAAATAATTATATAAATTATATAAAAAATTTAAATTATTCAAAAAAATCTGCAACAAAAAATTTTTATTTAATAATTAAAGATGAAAAAAATAAGGAAATTTTAAATTCATTAGAAATAATAGAAAATGATTTAAAAGAAAAATATTTTAAAATAAAAGAATGTTTATCAAGATGTGGAAATGATGTATTAGAAATAAATAATAAAAAAGAAATTAATAATATTATATTTTCTTTTTTTAATACAAGAAAATATTTAAAAAAATAAAATAATAATTTTTAAATTTTAAACTAATAAAATGTTATTAATTAAATAATTTAAATAAAAATAATCAATTAATTTATAATTTATTTATAAATTTTTTCAATTAAAAAAAATATAATTAATTATTAAATAAAAAATAATAAAATAAAAAATAATAAAATAATAAATATTTAAATTAAAAATAATTTATTTTTAAAGTAATTTATTTATATTATATAAATAAAAAATTTAAAGGAGTGAAAAATATTTTAAATAATAAAAAAAATAATAATTTTTATTCAGGAACTTTTTCAGAAAAAGATTTTATTTCACCATCATATATAAATCTTCAAAATCCAAAATATATAGAAATTGATAATTTATATTATTCAACATTAATTGTTGTTAATTATTATAGAGAACAAATAGATTTATTATTAAAAAATTTAGTTGAAACTAATATTAATATGAATATTTCGATTTTTTATGAGAAACAAGATTCATATAAAACTATAAAAGATTTAACATATCATATTGGAAATGTTAGTGTTGAATTGAAAGAAGCAAATAAAAATAGACAAGATATTGATATTGCAGCTTATACATTTAATGATGCGAAATATATAAGAAAAGAAATGCAAGTAAATAATCAAGATTTGTACTTTTTATATATTTACATAAACTTATATTCAGAAGAAATTAATGAACTAGAGTATAATTTAAATAAAATAGAAGGAATTGCTCAAAGTAAAGGGATGCAGACTATTCGTGCTAATTTTAGACAAGAAGAAGGTTTTTTATCATGTATTCCTATAATAGAAAATAAAGAAATATTAAAAGGTTCTGCTAAAAGAAATGTTTTAACAGATGGATTATTAGCTACATATCCATTTATATCTTCAACAATATTTGATGAAAATGGAATTTTTATAGGAACAAATATATATAATAATTCTTTAGTTTTTATAGATAGATATAATACTTCAAAATATAAAAATGCAAATATATGTATATTTGGAACAAGTGGAGCAGGAAAATCATTCTATACAAAATTACTCATTTTAAGATATAAATTATTAGGAATAAAACAATATATTATAGACCCAGATAGAGAATATGATAAATTATGTAAACAGATAAGGGGGACACAAATAAAAATTGGTCCTACATCTAATACATATATTAATATATTAGAAATAAGAAAAGAAAGTATAGAGGAAGGGGAGAATGGATATTTAGCTACAAAATTAGCAAAATTAATTGGATTTTTTAATTTAATTTTTGGAGAATTAGATGAGGAAGAAAAGGCTTTATTAGAAGAAAAATTAATACGAGTTTATAAACAAAAAGATATTACCTTTGATGATAAAAGTTTAATTAATTTTAATAATGAATTTAAATCCGAAAAAGAAATGCCAATTTTAGAAGACTTATATAATATTTTAGAAAAAGATGAAAAGACAAAAAAATTTGGAATAAAACTAATTCCGTTTGTAAAAGGATCAATGAAATTTTTTAATAATCATACTAATATTAAACTAAATTCTGACCTAATAGTTGCAGACATCTATGATTTAGGAGAAGAAAATTTAAAATATGGTATGTATTTATTTACAGATATTTTTTGGGACAAGATTAAAGAAAATAGAGAAGAGAAAAAATCAATATATTTAGACGAGATTTGGAGACTAATAGGTGTTACATCAAATAAATATGTTGCTAGTTTTATTTATAAAATTTTTAAAACAATAAGAAAATATGGAGGTAGTAGCGTAGCAATTACACAAGATATATCAGATATTTTTAGCTTAGAAAATGGAACATATGGAAAAAGTATTTTAAATAATTCAAGTATAAAGACATTTTTTGCATTAGAAGAAGAAAATATAAAAATATTAGAAGAATTTACTAATTTATCTGAAAAAGAAAAAGTAGAAATAAAATCTTTAAAAAGAGGAGAATGCTTAATGTTTGTTGGAGATGAGCATATTTTAACAAAAATAGATTCATTTGAAGATGAACAAAAAATTATCAAAGGAGTATATATTGATGAAGAAAATTATTACAGCAATTAATGATCAAATATTAAATGAAGAATTAAAAAAAGAAAAAGATGTTGAAATAATTTGTAAAGATATTCAATATAAAGAAGGTATATTAGAAATATTAGAAATTAATTTTGAAATAGATTATATTTTTATTAATTATAATTTACCTGGAGAAATTAGTGTAGAATATTTAATAAATAAAATTTTTAAAATAAATGAAAATATAAAATTAATAATTTTTATAAAAAAAGAAGATAATAATAATTTTAAATTTTTAGAAAAAGAAAATATTAAAATAATATTTTTTGAAGATAAAATAAATTTAAAATTATTAATAAATAAAAATAAAAATAAACTGCAAAAATTAGAAAGAAATAAAAAAGTAATTAATAATTTCTTTAAAAAAGAAAAAATGATAATTTTAAAAAATAAAATAATTAAAATAAAATTTAATTTAGATAATAATAAAATAATTTTAAAAAAAAAGAAAATAATTAATAATAATTTAGATTTGATTAAAAATAAAATAATTACTTTTAATGGTAATAGAGGAGTTGGAAAAAGTTTAATATTAATTAATTTTGCATTTTATTTAAAAAATAAAAAAATATTAATTTTAGATTTTAATTTAGAAAATATTAATATTTATAATTTTTTTGGAGTAAAAAAATTAAATCATAATATGTATAGAAAAACAAATAAAAGCTTTTTTAAAAATAAAAAATTTAAAATAAATAAATATAAAAAAATAAAAAATAAATTTTCTGAAAAATATTTTGATATTTCCATTTTAAATAATTTAAAAATAAAAATAAATGAAAATATTAATTTATTATCATATACTAATTTAATTAATTATAATAAAATTGAAAAATTAAAAAATGAATATGATTTTATTTTAATAGAAATGTCAAAAAATATTAATAAAAAATTAAATAAAAAAATTATATTAAATTCGTTTCAAAATATTATTTTAATTGAACCAAATTTAAATGGAATAAATTTATCAAAAAAATATTTAAATGATTTTTATACAATTAATTTAGAAAATAAAAAAATAATTATTAATAAAAATAATAGCTATTCAATAGATAAAAAAATATTAAAATATATTTTTCCAAATATAAAAATAATTGGAAAAATAGAGTATAAAAAAATATATAATTATTTAATAAATAATAATTTTAAAAATAATTATTTATTAAATTCTAAAAAAATAGTTAAAGAAAATAAAATCATATTTAAAAATTTAAAATAATTAAAATTTTTTATTTAAATAAATTAATAATAAATATTATAAAAAAATAAAAAAATTAAAAGGAGTAAGATTAATTTGAAAGAAATAATAGATAATAATGAATTAAATTTAGAAAATAAAATAGAAAATAATATTAATAAAAATGTTGAACAACAAAAATTTTTAGAAACTACATTAGGGAAGACTATAAATGCTGGTGTAGATATTGGAATTAGAACACTTTTGCCTGATTTTATTGAAGAACAAGTTATTGATTTAAAAGATAATTTGTTAAATTATGGATTAAAAGAAGGCATACAAAAAACAGTTTCAGATGCTATAAATATTGGGAAAAGTGCATTAGGGATTGTAACAGGAAATTTTGAGAATATATCTCAAGCTCAAGAAGCTGTAAAATCAGGAGGCATTATTGATAGTATGTCTAATCTATTAGATAGTGTTATTGATAATGCAAAGCAAAGTGGTTTGGTTAAAACAAATGTTGCTAAAATCCTAAAACAAGGAAAAAATTCTATTTTGAATAATGTAGAAAAAAATATAGAAAAAACATTTACGGATCAAATTGAGGCTCTAAATTATACAGAAAAATATATAAATAATTGGAAAAATTTTTTTAATAATAAAAATTTTGATGGTATGGAAAAAGAATTTAAAAAAATTGAAAAGCAGTTTGAAAAATTAATTCCTATAGAAAAGATGATTTCTGATGTAAAAACAATAGAAAACTTACATAATTTAATTAAAAATAATGGTAAAAATTTTGAATTATCACAAGAGCAAATACAATTAGCGGAAATGTTAAAATAAATATTATAAAAACACTATAAATAATTATAATTATTAAAAAATTATTTATAGCGTTTTTATGAATGAGGTTGTATTAAGTATAAATTTATAAATATATTTTACTACATTTTCAGGAACTTTGTGTAGTATTCTGTTGATTTTATCTATTTGACTATTGTTTGCTTCATTTCCAAATAAAATATAATCAGAAGAAAAACCAGTATATCTAACAATTTTAGATAATGTATTTATACTTAAAGAACGTTCGCCTCTTTCAATTTGTCCTAAGAATACTTCAGAAATTTCTAAGGCTTCAGAGAATTTATCTTGGCTCATTTTTAGATTGTTACGTATTTCTTGAATTCTTTTTCCCATTTCTATAGTATTTTGCATAATTTTTTAATATCCTCCTAAAAATTAAAATTATTATATAATAAATGTTGATAAATACTAATACACTTACAGTATAAATATAATAAATACAAATAGCATATAGTTTAACATAAAATATAAAACATTTGATAAAAATTTCCTTAAAGTATTTATTTTTAGAAAATTGTATAGTATAATTTTTAAAAGTATGGAGGTATACAAATGAAGAAGAAAAATTATTTAAATTTTGAAGCTGTTTATAAAAAAAGCTGTAATTTAAATAAAAGTCAAGGAATAACATTGATTTCACTAGTAATAATAATAATAATTCTTTTAATATTGGCAGGAATAACAATAGGAGTATTAACAGGTGAAAATGGATTATTTTCAAGAGCAAAAGAAGCAAAAGAAAAGTCACAAAAAGAAGCAGCAATAGAGAAGATAAATTTAGTAATAGCAGATTCATATGTAAAAAGTTATGCTGAGAGGCAAGAAAATCCAACATTGCAAAATATAGCAGATAGCTTTTGCGAAGACCAAGAAACAGAGTATGTAGATGTTCAGACAAGAAAAATAAGTGCATTAGAAAAAATAGAGATTGGACAAAATGAAGCAATATATGTGAAATTAAAAAAATATCCATATGAATTTAAAATAGATAAAAATATAAAAATAGCAACAATAGATGGAGATGAAATATCAGGCGAAAGTGGAGGAACAAGTGGTAGTGGAACAGGAGGATCAACAGGTTCAATAAATTCAGAAGAATATAAAAAAATGCAAGAAAACATAGAGCAATTGCAAAAAGAAGTAGCAGATTTAAAAGACGCAAAAAGTAAAACTGAACAGGAATTAGCAAAAGCAAATGATAATATTAAATCAAATAAAGATCAAATTGATAATATGCTAACTACTTTGGATGTAGATACTAGAACAATTTTGTTTGAAGGCGCTGCAGGAACTTCAGGGAAAACATATACAATATCAGATATATCAGAGTATAAATATATTATTATTTACTCAAGTTTTATGAATAGAGCAAATACTGTAAAGCTAAAGGGAACTGCAGTTTTAGAAAATGTTTCTAAAATAGAATTTTCTTCAAATAGTAGATATTATATAAGTGAATTTTCTCAAACCACAACATATTGTAATTTACAATTTTGCTTCCCAAGTCCAACACAGTTATACATTACAACTGTTAATCATGGTGATTGGAATAATTATAATATATGCAGAATAGAAGGAATTAAATAAATTTTAATAAAAAAGGTCATTTAAATGAATTATTTAAAAAAAATAGTTCAAAAATGACCTTTTTAATTATAAAAATAAGTTAGAAGCAGGAAAATGGGGAAAATGAAATAAAAAAATAAAAATTAACTAATAAAACAACATTGACAAAAGTGAAAAAATAGATAAAAATAGATAAAAACTAAGTCATAATGAAAAGATAAATTTATAATTGATTGATAATTTATCTATTAATAATTAAGAAAAAAGGGAGCAAAGGTTGAAAAATAATTACAATTTTGGCGTTGTGCAATGGCGAACTTCATTTTAAAGTTAATCAACGTACAATCATTACGCCTCATAAATTTAAAACTTGTTTTCCTATTACATTCGTTATCATGAAATATAGTTTCATGAGTAGCATAGCCAAAATTTAATTATTTTCCAACCAATTTGTGCCTTAAGGAAGGAATGATGTTAAAAATGAATAATAATAATACATCAAATATTTTAACAGATATATTTGATACAAGGTTTGCAAAATTAGATCAAATTATAATTCAAAAAACAAAAAATATTGAAAATGAAGAAGAAAAAGAGAATATTAAAAAATCAATAATAATGAAAGAGATGTATATACAGGGTTTCATTGACGGTATAAATTTATTAATAGAATGTAAAATTAATAATTATTAAAGTAAAAAAAGAGGTTTTAATAGTATTATTTCCCTAAGAATTTTGGGAAAATTGCTTGCAAATTTTGAAGTGTTTTAGTATAATACAAATGTAGAAAAAATAAACAAAATAGAGCAAAATAAAAGAAATAATGGTTTTTTTAATGATGCTAGAAAGGGATGAAAAAAATGGAAGAAACACCTCAAAGAAGAGATGGAAAAATTATTGAAAGAGATATAGATAAAGAAATGAGAACAGCATATATTGATTATGCAATGAGTGTTATAGTATCTCGTGCACTTCCAGATGTTAGAGATGGTTTAAAACCTGTACATAGAAGAATATTATATTCAATGCATGAAGATGGAATTACATCAGATAAAGCATACCGTAAATGTGCCAATACAGTAGGTTCTGTTTTAGGAAGATACCATCCACATGGAGATAGTTCAGTATATGATGCAATGGTTAGATTAGCACAAGACTTTACTATGAGATATCCGTTAGTTGACGGACATGGAAACTTTGGTTCTGTTGATGGAGATAGTCCAGCAGCAATGAGGTATACGGAAGCAAGAATGTCAAAGATTTCTGAATTGATGTTAACTGATATTGAAAAAAATACAGTAGATTTTATGCCAAACTATGATGATAGATTACAAGAGCCAACAGTATTGCCAGCAAGAATACCAGCATTATTAGTAAATGGTTCATCAGGTATAGCCGTAGGAATGGCAACAAATATACCTCCACATAATTTAAAAGAAGTAATAGATGGAATTATAAAAGTAATAGATAATCCTGAAGTAACAACAGAAGAATTAATGGAAATTATAAAAGGACCAGATTTTCCAACTGGCGCGACTATTCTAGGTAAAGAAGGAATAAAACAAGCATATACAACAGGTAGAGGAAAAGTTATAATGAGGGCAGAAGCTGAAATTGAAGAAATGAGTGGAAATAGACAAAGAATAATTATAACATCTTTACCATATCAAGTAAATAAAGCTAAATTAGTAATGACAATAGCAGATTTATCTAAAGAAAAGAAGATAGAAGGAATAGCAGAAGTTAGAGATGAGTCAGATAGAAAAGAGAAAACTAGAGTTGTTGTTGAATTAAAAAGAGATGCAAGACCTCAAGTTGTTTTAAATTTACTATATAAACACACACAAATGCAAGAAACATTTGGTGTAATTATGTTAGCTTTAGTTGATGGTGAACCAAAAATTTTAACTTTAAGAGAATGTTTAGACTGTTATATAAATCATAGAAAAGAAGTTATATTAAGAAGAACAAAGTTTGAATTAGACAAAGCCCTAGCAAGAGCTCATATATTAGAAGGTTTAAAAATAGCATTAGATAATATAGATGAAGTAATCTCAATAATTCGTTCTTCATATGATAATCCTAAAGAAAGATTAATGGAGAGATTTGGATTAACTGATATTCAGGCACAAGCAATTTTGGATATGAGATTAAAAACTCTATCAGGTTTACAAAGAGAAAAAATTGAAGAAGAATATAATGAATTAATGAAATTAATTGCATATTTAAGAGAAATATTATCAAGTGAAACTTTAGTATATGATATAATTAAAGAAGAATTAACTGAAATAAGAGATAAATATGGTGATGAAAGATTAACAAAAATAATGCCAGCAGCAGGAGAATTTGTTGTAGAAGATTTAATTAAAGAAGAACAAACTGTAATAGCATTAACACACTTTGGATATATCAAAAGAATGCCAATAGATACATATAGAAGTCAAAAAAGAGGTGGAAAAGGAATTACAGGAATGGCAACAAGAGAAGAAGATTTTGTAAAACAAATATTTACAGCTTCAACTCATGATACAATACTATTCTTTACAAATAAAGGTAAATTATATAAATTAAGAGGTTATGAAGTACCAGAAGCAGGTAGAACTGCTAGGGGAACAGCAATTGTTAATTTATTAAGTTTAGATGCAGGAGAAAAAATATCAGCAGTTATACCAATTCAAAACTTTGCTGAAGGAAAATATTTATTAATGGCAACTAAAAATGGATTAATAAAGAAAACAGCACTAGCAGAATATAATTCTGGAAAGAGAACAGGATTACAAGGTATAACACTAAAAGAAGATGATGAGCTTATAGCCGTAAGACTAACAGATGGACAAGATAATGTTGTACTTGTCACAAGGGAAGGATTGTGTATAACATTTGATGAAAAAGATGTTAGACCTATAGGTAGAGTTTCTCAAGGCGTTATAGGAATTAGATTAAATGATGATGATTGTGTAATAGGAATGGAATCTGTTATTACAGGTGGAAAAGCGACTTTACTTGCTATTACTGAAAATGGTTTTGGTAAGAGGACAGAATTAGATGAATACAGAGTTCAAATTAGAGGTGGAAAAGGGGTAATTACATATAAAATTACACCAAAAACAGGTAAATTAGTTGGAATTAGAATTGCTTCTGAAGATGATGATGTAATGCTAATTACTGATACAGGAACAATTATAAGAATTAATGTAAAAGATATTAGTATTCTTGGTAGAGCAACACAAGGTGTTACATTAATGAGAACTAATGATGGTGGAAAGGTTGTAAGTATTGAAACATTAACACCTGATTTAGAAGATGATACAGTAGAGTAAAAAAATTAACAAAAATAATAAAAACATGCTATCTTTAATTTAAGATGGCATGTTTTATTTTGAAACTGTTAATTTTTTAATATAAAGAAATAAATAAATATATAATACGAATAATATTAATTTACAAAAATTTTATTTTTTGTTTTTAAATCTTAAATCTTCACCAAAGAAATAGTATATATCATAATATCCTGCTATTCTTGAACCAATTCTTTCTTCATAAGATCTAAATATATCATTTATATTTAAATTACTAGAAATAATTGTTTTAGTAATTTTATTATTTAAATTTAAAATTCTTGTATTTAAGATAGTAAATAATTCACTTAATTTCATACTATTTAAACTTTCTGTTCCTAAATCATCTATTATTAGTAAATCAGTATTTAATATTGATTGATAAAAGTCCTCATGTATATCTTTTGATTTATTTAATTTATAATTTATTACGCTTTCAAGTAATACAGGAGATGTTTGATATAAAACAGTTTTTCCTTTTTTTAATAATTCAGCAGCGATACAATTTGACATAAATGTCTTACCGTAAACCAGTAGAGCCAACAAATAATAAATTTTTATAATTTGGATCATCAAAATTATTAATAAAAGATAAACATTTATTTTTTATATTATTAATATTTTTTCTAGGCGATATATTAAATTTGTATTTTGATAAATCTACTTCATCAGAGAATATGAATTCATTAAAATTTTCAAAGTTTTCTTTTTTTAAATTAAAAATATTAGATTTATTAAAAGAAATATTTAATAATTTTTGTTGTAAGCAATTGCACAGTGTGGTTTTATAATTGTTATCTGTAATAAAACCTGTATCACTACAAGTTTTGCATTCATAAAAAGGCTTAAAGTAATCTAAAGAATAATTATTTTCAATTAGAATTTTTTCTTTTTCTTCTTTTAATAATTTGGTTTTTTGCTTTAAATTGTTTAAATATTTTTCATCAGAATTATTTTTTAGGATATTTTTTGCTGTTGTAATTCCAATAGTAAATAATTCAGAATCAATTTCTCTTAAACGTGGGATTAAATTATAAATTATTGTTTTCCTTTTTTCTAAATCAATTTCAGCATTTATTTTTTTTTGTTCATATTCTTTTATTAAAGAATTTAGAATTTCATTTGCCATTATCCAAATCTTCCTTTCTAAAATTACTATTCAAAAAGTAAAAGAGAAATAAGTATATGTAAAATAGGGTTCAGTTATTTTCTATATTATTATTTTCTATATTATTTGCATATAAAAAATCTAAATTATTATATTGTCTTTGTTCATAATTTGTTTTGGAAACTTGTGTTTTTAAATCTTTTATATCTTTATTTTGTTTTTTTCGTTGTTCTAAAAATGCTTCTATTTCATTTGGAGATTTTAAGTTTCTATCATGCCAATCAGAAATGATATTGTTAATGTATTCAAATGTAGGATTTTGTTTGAATGTAGTCCTTTTTAAAGCAATTTCAATGATATTCATGTCATAATTAAAATCTAATACCCATTTTTCTATATAAGCTTCTTCATATTGAGTTAAGCTATTGTGTTTTCCTAGTTTTTTTGCAATTGTATTTTTTATTTTTCTTAGTTTTTCCTGTTTTTGATCATAAATATCTAAATCATTCCAAGTTTGAATTTTGTTAGATCCCCAAGCTTCTGCAACAGCTTGAACATAATTTTTATGTAATGCAGATCTATTATAACAATAGTCAAATAAAGCAATCATAACTTGTTCATCAAAATTATATTTTTTAAACCATAAGTCAATATCATTATACCATGATGGTCCCATAATCCCTTGAAAATAAGTATTATTGATATGTTCAATAGCTTTAGAACGAAATTTATTTTTTGATACTTGTTCTACGGTTTCTTTTGATTGAGTTAGATTTGGTTTATATAATCTGTTTAAAGTAATTTCTTGTAAGTCTAATATAATAAATCCTGTGGTTTTTTTCAAAATTAACTCATTATCTTCTAAATATTTTAATCCATCACTAATAGTTTTTACTGGTAATGATAGTTTTTTCGATAAATCATTTATTTTTATATCTTTTTTATATTTTGAAAGAAATATCAAATATAAATATATTTTTAAGTAATCACTTGGGATTTGTGATAAATGTTCAGCAAAAAATATGTCTGGTATTATCGTTTCAGAAAATAATAATTGTTTTTCATTTTGTTCTAATTTCATTTTAAAAATCAGTCCTTTCATAGTATAAATCAAAATAAATGATTATCATTATTGTTTATGTATTATAAATTATAACTTTTTTAGACAAAAATTTCAAGATAGTTTGTTTTTTTTGTAATTTGCTACTTTAGATAAATGGTATTAATTTAGATTTAACTTTATATGTATTTCAATTTTATTTTTTCAGAAATATGAAGATTTTAGGTTTTAATAAAAATTTTAAAATGTAAAATAATACATAAACTATATTTTCACCATTGAAACCTGTAATACTAAAAAGAAAGAAAGGGAAGCAAAAAATTAAAAAAGTGAATATTTTTATATTTAAATTATTAAAAAATAAATTTATAAAAATAAAAATAATTAAATACCAAATTATGTTTGCTATAACTGTAGTATAATCAATAAAACCAAAAAGCTTATTTTTAAAATTATAGTTTTGTGGAAAAATAAATTTCATATAACTCCTTGTATAATATATTTAGATTTTTTAATAAGGATTTATCTATAAACCTTAAATCTATTAATTGTATCAGTAACATGATATAATTTATTTAACACTGTGGACTTTTTTCTCTCCTTGTAGCTTAGACTACTTTTGAAAGAATACTGCCACAGTTTTATTATTAATTGTTAATTAGTTAGTTAGGGCTTCGACTCTTTATTTCATGCAAGGTTACAAGTAATAAAACTATGTGGAATCGTCGCAAGTGTTTAAAATTTATTTGCAAAGGAGATTTTTTTATGATTTATATTGGCATTGATATTGCCAAATTTACTCACTTTGCTTCTGTTGTTAACTCAGATGGTGAAGTGCTAATTAAACCTTTTTCTTTCGAAAATTCTAGAAAAGGTTTTGATTTATTGTTATCAAAAATTAAAGATTTTGATAAAAGTAATTGTTTAGTCGGTCTTGAATCTACTGGACATTATGGTGATAATCTTATTTATTTTCTGTTCAATGAAAATTACAAAATTGGATTAATTAATGCTATTCAAACCAACTCTTTAAGAAATACCAATATTAGAAAAACCAAAAATGATAAGATTGATACTTTTTTAATTGCTAAATGCATTTCTCTAGGTAATTATTCTCTAATTAAACAAAAAGATATTGAAATTATCAAACTTCGTACTTTATGCCGTTTTAGAGAAGATGTTATATTTCATCAAACAAAGCTTAAAGTTCAATATGTTAATTGCTTAGATCAGATTTTTCTAGAACTATATCACTTTTTTAAAGGCAATTTACATCTTAAAACTTGTTATGAATTACTTAGAAAATACTCTTCTCCTGAAATTATTGCACATACAAGAATAGATGCTTTAACAAATATCTTACATAGAAATTCAAGAGGTCATTATTCTTATAATGATGCTATCATCTTAAAGGATTTAGCTAAACATAGTATTGGTGTAAATAACCCAGCTATTTCAATTCAAATCAAATATTTAATTGAGCAACTTGATTTACTTAAAGAACAAATAAATGGCATTGATAACAATATTAAAGAGATAATGGATAAGTTAGATAATCCGATTCTTACTGTTCCTGGTATTGGATATATCTTAGGAGCTATGATTATTAGTGAAATTGGAGATATTAAAAGATTTTCTAATTCACATAAATTAATAGCATATGCAGGTATTGACCCAAGCGTCAGACAGTTTGGCAACTTTAACGCTTCAACTACTAGAATCTCTAAAAGAGGTTCTTCACACCTACGATATGCTATTTACAGAGCATCATTTCTACTTGTTTATAATAATGATGTCATCTATAAATATTATACCACAAAGCGTTCTCAAGGTAAATCACATACAAATGCTTTGGGTCATGTTGCTGGAAAATTAACAAGAATAATTTTGAAACTTTTAACCGAAAACACTGTATTTAGTTTAAGTTAACAACAATTTTCAATGTACTGATCTTACTTACTTTCAGCAGTTTTTAAAAATTTGATTAAAAACTGTTATTAAGTATGCAATTTTTTATTTTTATAAAAATATTAAAAAAGTTTTAATATTTCTATTGACAATTAATAGTTAGTCTTTCAATTAAATAATATTTATATCATTAAAGAAACAAAGCTAAGATTTTAAGGTAGTAGTTTTTTATTATATAAAATTAGTTATAAAAAAATATATTTTGTTTTTTAAATAATATATTGTTTCAAAGAGCTGAAATTTAAAAACTAATAAATATATTTCTTATTTTAAAAATTTTGTAAAGTTATTAACATTTTGTGAAATAGTTGTGGAAACTCCACCTATAAATTCTCTAACAAAAGAATTTGCTTTAATTAAAGCGTATATACCTCCAATATATGTAAATTTATAAAATAAATTTGTATCAGAATAATTTAAAGAAAATAAAATTAATAAAACAATTGATACAATAATTTGTATAAAAAGTAGGGAAAATAAATTTCGTATCCAAGATTTAAAAAACCAAGATGTGGAATTCATACTATTTGATAAAATTGCAAAAGGGGTTATTAAAATAAAAACCTTGATTAAAATATATCTAAATGAATATGTAAAAACTAAATTTAATAGTGAAATAGATAAAATACTTTTTATAAGACCATCTAAAGAAAAAATATCAACAGAGGAATTATTTATAGACATATGTGAATTAATTGTTGTTATTAATTCAGAAAAACAAATACTCTTATTAAATAAATTTTGACCAAGATCCCTAATTGCTAAAGATATATAAGAGAAAATATCTAAAAACTGTGAAATGATAAAGTAAGAAAAATTCATACATAAACCACAGAGTATTAATTTTAATAAAAATGAATGTGGATTTTCTATTTGTGAATAAGTAAAATGAGATAATAAATATTTAATTGAAAAATATAAAATAATTCCTAATAATAAAGAATTTGAAATTAATAAAATACCATTTGATGTTGAAGTACCAAAAATATTTTCAAAATTTTTGTCGTTTAAAATATCAGAAGATATAAAAGTAATATCATCTAATAAAGAGTATAAATTATTATCAATTGAACTTAATAAATTTCCGAGAACAGTATTTATAGTGTTTATTATTATTTCCGTAATGTTTTGTTGATTTGATTGTTCCAAAATTTCCTCCTATATTATTTTTCTTAATAATATTTATAATTTATATTTTAAATTTGTATTATATATAATAAAAAATTTTTTTGTTAAAAAGTTTATTTAAATTAATTAATTAAAGATTTTATTGCTGATAATATTAAATCAATAGCTAAAATAAAAGCATATGAAAATAAGGAGCCATTAATAATCTTTTTACCCATTCTAATTCGTTCTTCATCTCCAAAACTAAACTTTTTCATAAATATTCCAGTTCCTACTGCAACAGCAGCTGCAGGAGTTGCTATTTTTAATAGCCAACCTTCAATTGATTCAAATGCAGAATTTATTTTTGTAATTAATTTTGGATCTCCAAATGCGTAAGAAGATACATTAAATAATGATAAAAATATTATTGATAATAATAAAATAAATAAAGTATAAAATTTTACTTTTTGTTTTTTTAACATAAAATCACCCTTTCTAAATATTTAAGTTTTATTTTTTAAAATATGGTATCATTTGTACTTTTTTTGGTTCAAATATTTTTTCACCATCAGATAAAAAAGTAAGAGCAGAAAAAGTTTCTAAATTTCTAGTAAAAAAATTTGTATCATATATATAATCATTTTGGTAATATGAATTATAAGATTCAGAAATATTTGAATCGACTGATTTTAAACTGTTTGTGATATAACTAAATTTTGTTTCCTTTGCATTTTCAGAAATTGTTTTTGATATTTTTTCTTTTTCTTCTTTCCCTAATTGTTTTTGAGCTTCCTCTATAGTATAAGTATCATCTGTTCTAAACCAAATTTTATTTACAAGATTTTGAATTGTTACTTTTACTGAACTTTCATCTTTTAAAGTGTTTTTTATAGATGAATAACTTTGTGTGCTAATTATATTAATACATTTTGCTTCTCTACTTAAAGAAAAAAAGTCACTGTCAGTTTTTGTACAATATTTATCATATTCATCACATATAAATGCTGTTTTTCTTTGATTTTTCTTTGATAAAGACGATAATATTTCAGTTTGGAAATCTAATTTTAAATATGTTGCTATTATTTTAGACAGAAGAGAGTATTCAGAAATATTCATGTTAAGTACAACAATTTTTCCTTTTTTTATTACTTCTTCAAACCCCAAAAAATTTAATTTTTCTAATGGAGGAGAAAATGTTGATGATATATCATAATCAGAAATAAATGTATTAGTAATTCTAGTTATCTCAGATATTAAAATTCCTTTTGTTCTAGAGTCTAAATTTTCAAATTCTTCTTGAAAAAAATTAAGACATTCATGTAATTCATAAATTTGTTTATTATCGAATTTTGAAGAAATAAATAAATCTTTTAATATTGATATTTTTTCTTTGTAATAATTTGGAGTTGTTATTAATTTGTGTAACTCAGAAAATGTAACATAATTATTGTTATATAATCTACACAATTTTATGGATTCTGCTAGAATTTGTTCTGCTTTATCTAGCCAATATGATTCTGAGTTATTTTCAGAAAATAATGTTAAAATAGTTTTTAGTCTATTGGCTAAAACTATAGGTTTTAGATTAGGTTTATGTAGAGGATTAAAATAAATATTTGAATCTAAACTTATTACTATTAAATCTTTATTAAGATTATATAAATTACAATATTTTAATACTTGTTCAAAATAATTTCCTTTTACATCTAATATTAGCATCCCTATTTTATCATTAGGATTATTACTATTGTATTTAATAAGTTGACTTGTAAAAGGGTACATTGCAGATGAGGTTTTTCCTGATCCTATTGTTCCTGTAATTAAAAAGTTTTGATATAAACCGGATTCTGGAATATAAATATTTTGATTATTTTTTAAATCTTTTCCAATTAATAAAATTAATTTATTTAAAGAACTTTTATTATTTAAGTTTTTATTATTTGTTTTATAATTATAATTTTTAAATATTTTTAAAAACAATTTATTCAAAAATCTGTTATATAATAAATTTGGAATTATTAAATTTGAAAAAATATATGTTATAATAAATGATATTTTAACATATTTCCATAGTAATGGATTTTTTGTGCATATATCAAAAGGATGAATTCCATAAGTTATAATAATTTCTTCTGAAATAAATATTGAATAAAATATTTTTTGTGCAAGAATACAAGAAATAATTAAAAATGATAAACAAAATGTAATTTTAATTTTTAAAATTGTTTTTCTCCTTTCTTTTTTACTTTTCATTTTTGAGATTTTTTTTGATGTTTAATTTTGAACCTTGTAGTGTATGAAAGATTTTAATTTCAAAAAATGTATATAATGAATATAATGTGATAAAGATATTAATAATAAGAATAAAAAAAAATAAATCAATTAATTTAAAGATAATATCACCACCTTACTTTAATTGCTTTTAAATAATACAATATTTTTTTTAATTTGTCTATACTTTTTTTAAAAATTATGTTAAAATATTTTACAAAGTAATTTTTATTAAAGAAGTTATTGCTTTAGAAAGGATTGATTAGAATATGAAATTTGATAAAGATACAAAAATTGGAGAGATTTTAGAAAAGTCTCCTGAAAAGGCAGATATACTTTTGGAAATTGGTATGCATTGTTTGGGTTGTCCTGCTTCTCAAATGGAAACTTTAGAAGAAGCTTGTGCAGTTCATGGAATTGATGTAGAAGAAGTTATTGAAAAATTGAATGCTTAATATTTATTTAAGTATAATAACATCAGAATGCTTATTTATAAGCACTTTTATTTAATATAAAAAGTGAAAAATACTATTTACAACAAAAAATTGTGAAAAAATTAAAAAAAGTATTGACAGTTTGAAAAAAATATAGTATTATATAAAAGCGTTCTGAGTTATACTTAGAATTTTGGTGATGGGCTATTAGCTCAGGTGGTAGAGCACTTGACTTTTAATCAAGTTGTCCCGCGTTCGAGTCGCGGATAGCTCACCAAAAGAACTAAATAATATAATTATTTAGTTCTTTGTATATATGGCCCCTTGGTCAAGCGGTTAAGACATCGCCCTTTCACGGCGGAGACATGGGTTCGATTCCCGTAGGGGTCACCAAGAATGCCACTTTAGCTCAGTTGGCCAGAGCACCGCACTTGTAATGCGGGGGTCCCCAGTTCGAATCTGGGAAGTGGCTCCATATAGGTCAGTAGTCTTGAAATAGTCTTGATTGCTGGCTTTTAGACTTTTTATTGGTATAAAAAATGCCAATATTTTTTATATAGGGAAGAGGGATTTTTTGATTTAGTCCCCATTTAGTCCCCACATAGTCCCCACTTTTTAGTATAGTTACATAAAAATTAGGAAACATAAAATTTTCTTTTTATGCAGGTACTTTTTCTTGTAATTGCATAATAAAACATTTTAAAATATTTAAAGTTTCATCGTTTAATTCTAAATAATGTGTCAGATCTTCTTTTTGAACTTCTTGTAGATTTTCAATGTTTTTGTGTTTTTGATTTATATTATTTTGAAGATGTATCAAATCTTTATTTTCATTGCCTAAATAATTTTGTATATCTTTTTGTTGAATTTTCTGTAATTCATCCTTTTTCTGTTTAGAAGATATATGAATATAGTATTTTTGAGTTGTTTCATATTCAGTATGTCCCATTAAAGGAGCTAATACTTCAGGAAGCATTCCAGAATTTCTGCAATGAGTTGCAAAACTGTGTCTTAATCCATAAAGTACCATATGTGGTAATTTATTTCTTCTAATAAATTTTAAAAAATTCCTAGATAATACTTTTGGTGTAAATGGAGTTCTTGAACTATTTAAGAAAACATATTGATTTTCAGACCATTTCAAATTATTTTTTTCAAATTCTTCTTGTTGTTCTTTTTTATGTTCAATTAGTAAGTCTTTTATTAATAAATCAATAGGTATATGTCTATAACTTTCAGGTGTTTTCAAAGGTCCATCTTCATTTTTCCAACCTATTCTTTCCATAGTTACTTTATTAAAAATAGGATTAGTTTTATAAGCGTTTTGAACATAAAAATCATCTTGTAAAAAATCAAGATCTATCCATCTAACACCACAAGTTTCTTCAGGACGAGTTCCATGTAATAAAGTGAATAAGAAAGCCAGTGAGCCATCTGTTTTTTTATGATATTTTGCTTTAAATCCATAATCCTTTATCATACAATTAATCCATTTGGCTCTTTCTTCTTCCTCTATGAATTCATAACTATTTGTATTTTTATTTTTTTTGACTTTATTTTTAGTTTTTATTTGTTTATCAGCAATAGGACTAATTTCAAGATATGATTTATCTACTGCGAATTGAAATGTTTGCTTTAATGAAAGTAATAAAACTCTTTGAGTATCTTTGCATTTTGTCATTGTTAGTATCTCATCAACATTTTTTTCAGAAAAGATATTTATGTTATCACATTCAGGATGTTCATCAAGATATGGAAAAACTATACTCCATAAATATCTGTTATAACTTTGTAATGTTGTTGGACTAAAATAGTCTTCATCATCATAAGGTTTTAGAGTTCTTTCATACAAGTATTGTTGCCATTCAATAATAACATTTCTAAAAGTAATTATATTAGAATCAGTATCTATTACAGATTCTAAAACTTCTTTTTGCTTGTCAACAGAAAGAACATTATTAGTTAAAATATTAGATACTTCTTGAATTTTATTCATATTTTCAGGTCTTAAATATAAATTTTCAAGTAATTTAGTAAATGACATTATCATATTATTTAAAGAGTTAGTATTTTGATAAAATTCTTGAGTATTTTCATAAATGATATTTTCAATAAAAAATATTACATTACCATCATTATTTATAGATATTTTGCTAAATTTTTTATTTGTTCCTTCTAAAGCATCTTCAATTTTAGGTATTAGATTTTGAATGGCCATTTCATAGGATAGCTTACTAGTTGCTTCAGGTCTAGGATTTTTCACATTTTCAATTTTTAATAAAGAAGCTGTCCTTGCTCTAAAAATTTCTCCTTTCATACTTAGTTTAATTTCAAAAGACATACAATTTAGGTTTATTTTTGACATCTTCGGTTGTGTACTTATTTTTTCCATTATCTCCTCCAATGCTTTTAGAGAAAATTATTAGAATTATAAGTTTGTTTTCTATATTGTATAATAATTTTTCTCAAAAAACAATGTTGAAAAAATTAATATTTATAATTGCCGTATGTACCTGGATTCTCATCAAACCATTGTTTTAATTTATTTTTATTTATTATTATTTTTCTTTTAAAACGAATGGATGGAAAACCAGGAACGGTTACCAATTTCAACATAAGATTTTTTCCAATTCCTAATAATTGAGCTGCTTCATCTACCGTAATTCCAATTCTTTCATTTTCCATTAGTATCACTTCCGTTTTTGATTTTTTGTAATTTTTTTCTTGCTTCAGCTTGTGCATTAGCAATAGTTTGAACCATGTCTCTAGGATAAAGTTTAAAACATTGTCGCATTTCTATTCCTAATGTATCAGGGGTTATTTCTTCGCGATATTTAGAACTTTGCATATAATTTAATGTAATTTGTGCATAAGCAACTGCATCTTTTTTATTCATTTATTGCACCTCCTACAAAGGTTTCAAATAATGTAATTATTTTATCCCATTTCATTTTTGAATTTTCTGTTAGGTTAATTTCGCATTTTTCTATATATGAAAAATCTTCCTTATTTCGTATAATTAATTCTAATTTCTGTGTGTCATTTGCAGTATAATGAACCTCAGCATATACTTTACTTTGATTATTGTGTAATTTATCAGCTAGTTTAAATACTTTTAACAATTTTTCTTCCATATTCTTTTACCTCTCTTTTATATATTTAGGTACATCAGCAGAGCGACCAAGTTTTGTGTCAAATTCGTACCTTTTTTTTGAAGGGTTATAACTATATGCACTATAATTCCATTTTCTATAACTTTCATTACTTAAATAACTTGATTTTGATAATTCTCTAGTAGCTTGTTCGTGCTGTGATTGAATGTAAGAATAGTTATCTTCCAGTCTTTGTTTTTCTCTTTTATTTTTGATAAATTCGTTTTGAGCAATTTTTCTTTTATTTTTAGATTCTTTTTTTCTAAAATCTTTTTCTTGCATATATCTAGAATCTTGTTTTATAACTTTAGTAATATATGGTGTAGAAACTTTTAATTTTTCAGCTATTTCTTTTACTTTTAAGTGTTCATTATAAAACAAGTTGATAATATCTTCTTTTGACATTTCTATAAACCATCCTATTTTAGGTTAATTTTTTGTCGACACTTTTTATGTATGACGAATCTATTAGAAATCTATTTAATTTCTAATTCTTTCATTTTCTTTTTAAAGGCTTCTTGCCTTTGTTTTTTTATTCCTAATTCTTTGTGTAATCTATATTTTAGTTTTAGTTTGGGTAAGAGAATATCAAATATAAATAAGATTACAACAAAAGATATTCCTAATAAGATACATCTAAAAAACATTTCTATATCTCCTTTCATAAAATTAGAAAAAGGCAATTAAGAGCTTGTCCTAACTGCCTTTTGTTAAATATAGTGTTTCCTATATATGCCCTTCAATATATATACATCCAAATTTTTCAGAAAAACTAACCGTAATTTGAAAAAATTTTAAAATTTATAATTTTTTATTCCTTCAATTAGTTTTAGTATAATAAATTGGTATCTATCTTCATTGCCAACACTGTATCTTTTAATTGTTTTTTTCTTTCGTTCTATTATCTCGATCATTGCCATTTCGTCGCCTTTTTGTGCTAATTTTCCTAATTCATATAAACTTTTATTTTTCATTCTTTACATCCCCTTTCAAATATTTCTTTAATTTTTCGATAGCTCTTAATTTTATTCTACTAACTGATTTGGAACATATATCTAAAATTGCAGAGGCTTCATCTTGCGAAAAATCCTCTTTAAAAAGCAAAAAAATCACCGACTGCTCAATGGCAGTAAGCGATTTTAAAGCTTTATTTAATTCTAAAACCATATCAATACTAGAAAATGCGTCAAAAGGCGCAATATATCCTTGTAAAAATTCAGAATAGTATTCATCATCAACAATAATCCTTTCTTTATTAGTAATATTCATTTGTTTTTTGAAAAATGTTCTTGATGATAAAATAATAGTTTTATTAAGAAAACTATCAAACCTTTCTTCCTTAAAGTCATTTTTGTTTTCCATAAATATTCCTCCCAAATTCTTTCAAATTTGGGCTTAACATAACTGTTAAATGGAACACACAAAAAACAAAAAACCTCCTTTCTTAGCTTTTTATGTATTATATTCATATAAAAATAGGGCTTAATGGTCCTGTGAAAATTAAAACTTTTATCTTAAGTAACTTACAAATATCTTTAGTAAGTATGTTCTAATCTAGCAGGTATATTAAGCCCTGCTAGGATTATAGAAAAACTTTTGCAAAAAATTTGTCGAAAATAGAAAGCGATTTTGTCGAAAATAGTCAATAAACGAATACTAGTCTTTTCTATTTCTTTAAAATAAAGGCTCGACAAAAAAACTCATACTTTGACAAAGTATGTATTTTTTAATAAATAAAGTATGTAATGTTTTGAAAAAAGAATGTAAAATATACATATATAAGAACATTGCTGGAGGGAGGTTAAAATATGGCATTGGATAAAATAGTAATAGGGGCTAGAGTTAGAAAAATTAGAGAAGAATTTTTTGAAGAATCAAGAGACAAGTTTTCTAAACGATGCAATTTGACAGAAAGACACGTTGGACAAATAGAAAGACGGCGATTTTTTAGTTAGTTTAAATGCACTTGATTGCATTTATTCAGCAACTGGCATAAGTATAGACTATATTTTATATGGAAAAGGTGAAAATAATAAACTGAAAATAAAAGACACTTTGCATGATATAATTGAAAGAGGAGATAAAGAAGAATTACAAATGTATTATAAATGTATTACTACAATAAAAAGCTATGTAACAAAAAAAGAAAAAAATGATTGATAGTAGTTTGAAAATTGCTATCTTTTATGTTATAGTATAGAAAATATCAATAAGAAATGGAGCAAGAAAATGAACTTTAAAACAGACTTAGCAGAAAAAAATCAAAAATTATTACAAGAAATTGGATATAAAATTGAAAATCGAGAATATTCACTTGAAGAAATTAAAACCTGTGAATCTTATATTGCTAATCATATTATGAGTCAAAGTAGCAAAAACAATAATATTGCAAAAGAAACAATAAAATTTAATGATTTAATTAACATTTTAGTAAAAAATGAAAATTAATAAATAATTTGGAAGTGATTGAAATGACAGAGAAAGAATTGAAAGTTTTTGCTATCAATTTTATAGAATTAAAAGAAAAACAAAATGAAAATTATATTAGATATTCTTATTATGAATTAAAAGTAAAAAACAATCTTAATGAGAATGAAATTGACCAAGTATTAAGAATAAGTCGAGATTACTTTGAAAACAACGGTTATAAAGTTTATTTTACTAATGCAGAATTTGAATATGAAAATGCTAAAAGGAAAGTAGAATCAAATGAGTTAATGATAGCAATAAAAAATAAAAAAACTAATCAATAGTTATTATATAATTGAGGTAGAAGGGAAAATAATAATGTTTGAAACATTACTTGTAGATTTTGCACTACTGGTAGCACTATTAATTATGTTTATGATATATGTAGGACCATTTATTTTGTTTTTTTCAAGTATAATATTTGTATTAACGAGAAAGTCAATATATATAAGTTCGAAAATTTTGATAGTTATAATTATTTTAGTTATCACTTTTTTATTATTTATAACATTGATAAAATTTATTGATAAACCAAGTAAAGATTATTCTAAAATGAAACAAATAAATGATAGCAAAAGTATTATAGGCTTGTCAAAAGAAGAAGTTGAGAACAAATTAGGAAAACCAGGAAAAATAGAAAAATCACAAAATATTTATTTATATGATGCAGGAACCTTATATAGAGAGGTTACATTTATAAATCGTTATGGATTATGGGTAAAAACTTATTATTATGCACTATTTGTTTATTTTGATGAAAATGATATTGTAGAATCAACTAGCCTTAAAGAATCATTAGAATTTTATGTACCATAATATAAAAAGATGGAAATATTATGAAATTCGACAAATTACGCAAAATATGGTATAATTAAAGTAGCTTTTATGAGATATACAAAAGAAAAGGAAGGTGATTTATATGGAAAAGAAAAAAATGAAAATATGGAAGAAAATTTTAATTATAATTTCAATTCTAGTTGTAATATTTATCATTATAACGGCTAGAAAAATGATAATCATTAAAAATTTACAGAGTAACATAGAAAAATATAGAAATGCAGAAAACTATTATGCAACAATATACCAATATCAAGGAAATAATTTACAAATATATACAAGTTACAAAAAAGGAAATAAGAGTCTATCTACAGTTAAATCTTTAAATGAAGATGGCACAAGAACACTAATTAACTATACTGATGACAAAATCTCTCATCTTTATTTTGATGTTCCAGGAAGTAAAGTTGCTATATTAGATGGAAATGGAGTTCCTGGTGCAGTTCAAATAGCAGAAGGATTATATACAGAAAATGTATGGCAATTTATTGTAAGAGCTATAAAATCTTCAATAAAAACGGAAGAATGTAATGGAAAAGAATGTTATAGAATACAAATAGGTTGTTTTGATTTAATGTGTTTTAATAATCATAATAATGACGTATGTTACTTTGATAAAGAAACCGGTTTAAAAGTTAGAGAATTTAATGGTACAGTAGGAGATGGAGAAAATAAAATTAATATTGTCTCAGATTATCATTATGAGTTTGATATTGTTAAAGATGAAGATATAAAAGAACCTAATATATCTGAATATACAATACAAGAAAACTAAAGTTATAAAAGTAGAAGCAAGTAATTATTACTTGCTTTTATGATACTGCAATATAAAAAATAGTAGGTTGATTTTAATACCTACTATTGTCATTGCTAGCTTTTTTTGTTGCTTCTTTTAAATATTTTTGAATAGCAAAAATAGATTTTTTATGAATAGAACTTAAATTTTCAATATTTACTTGTTGACCTAGCATAATATCTTCAATCATTTTTTTTATTTCATTAAGAGTTAATCCAAAAAAATCTAAAAAAGCTATTTTAAAAATAATCTCAATATAGTTTTCGTCATAATGACTAGAATTTTCTTCTATTATTTGTTTTTCTATTTTATCATAAATTAATTTTCCGTGTCGCTCTAAGAAAAGTGTACTAAAATTCATATCAAAAAAATCCATGAAATCACCTCTTATTTAATATATAATATACCATAAAATTAGAATAATTATAATTTATTTGCTAAATTATTGTTTCGTAGATATATCATTTGATAGTTAATGCAGTTATGATAAATTTTACACCATCAGCAACACCATTTCTATATAGTAATTCATTCTCTTTGCATAAATACTCACATTCTACATCATTATATTTTGATAGTAAATTTTTTAATTTATTTCTTGATTTTGGATGTACTCTTGTATCAATAAATTTGATAATTTCGTCATAGGCTAGGCTTGATTTATTTTTGCATCGTTCTCTTTCCAAATCCTCTAAATCAAACAATTCCTCATCTTCTTTTTTGTTAAATACAAAATTAATAATGTCCCTATAATTCATAGGCCATTCACCTCCCTATTTGTTATACAATTTTAAATCTTTTCTAATGTAATCCTCGATTTCTGGGATAAGTTCTTCTTGATCTCTTAAAATTTCACCTGGTGGAAATGCTTTACTTGTACCAGGTGTTAGCCCTAAATCTAACATAAAAGATATTTGTTTTTTATTTAACCCAAAATAATTTAAAGCTACAACATAATATACAACAAGACAATATTGGACTAATACTTCATCTTTACCAATCTTTTTTATTATTTCTATTGGTAATTTTATCTTTTTGCATATTCTATCAGCTAAATTTTTAAAAGTATCTTTCCCATATCGCGCAATCCAGTATGTAAAATAGTAATTTGGCATTTTCTCCTCCTTTCACGATGATTGTATATAAATATTTTCTATATGTTAATGCTCAAAAAAATTTTTTTTTATCTTTTGTAATCATTGTATCTGTAAGTATGTAAAAATTTCTTGTAAAAAAATTTAAAAATTTGATACTAAAAATGTTCAAAAATGCTTATATTTCAACGAAAAAATTTTTTAAGCCGTGCTTATTGAAATCAATAAAAAAACTGTGTAAAATATAAGTGTGTATTAGATTATGTTATAGTTTTTACTATAACTATCCATAAAGTATAACTTTATGGCATAACTACTAAATAAAAGTTAGTAGTAGTATATCTACATTGTAAAACAATGTAGCATAAAATGGGTACAAACAAGACATTTATATAGATTATTTGTCGTGTTTATATAAAAAAGGAAGTTAGAATCTTAAAAGATGCCCCCCTCTTTTAAGGTTGCTTAACTTTCTATTTTTTTACCCAAAAATAAGGGAAAGGAGGATTTATTAAAGAAATCTTTTACACAAAAATAATGGAAGGAGATTTTAAATTATGAAAAGTGGATTTAATTTTGAATTATACGAAACACTTTTTACAAATTGCTTTATTGTTAGTTCAAGATATACCAATGGAAATTTACAATTAAGTTTGTTTGGAACTGATCCAGCAACAAATGAAACAGCACATTTTGCTGATATTACACTAAATCAAAATAGCAGAATGCTAAAAGAAAACGAAATTGTAGTTGATTTCAAATATAAGCCTACAATGATACCACAATTAATTAAACTTGGTATTTTAAAGGAACAAGTTGGTATATGTGTAATAAAGGATTCTTTATATCCTATTTATACTATTGATAGAACAATGGTAAATCAAAAACAATATTGTATGCAAGAATTAGTTGCTGCATAAAAAAGAAAGGAAGATTAAAAATGAAAGAAACAAGAAACTTACAATTGCCAGTTATTCGGTAGAGTTCAACATCGGAGAGCAAATTTTGGTTAATGGCAAAACAAGAGTTAAAGACTATGGATATTTCATAGCAAAAATTCAAGAAAGTAATATGCAACAATATTTAAACAAGTTTGATGAACTAATTAAGGGAAAAACAACTTTAGACATACAGCTTTTAGGCAAAGATACATTTACTATAAAAAGAGTTAGATATAATCAAGGAGGAGCAGCTTGTTATTGTATGGATGGCGAAGATACTGGAAGAATAAAAGAAAAAAACTTATGGAAGCCAACACCATGTAATTCTAGTTGTAGTTATTTACAAAAAGATGCTAATGGAAAAACGGCATGTAATCGTATTGCTTGGCTAAAATTTTTCATTCCAGAGATTTCAATGGATCGAATATGGCTTATGAGAATTACAGGTCAACAATCAATAGACAACATAGATGCCTATTTACAATTACAACAATTACAGGGTAATTCATTAAATAATTTATTTACTTTATTTTTAACAAGAAAAGAACAAACAAATTTCTTAGGAAATAAATTCAATAATTATGTTTTAGATATCGTAAAAAAAGGAGATTTTATTTCTAATTCTCAAATTCCACAAACCAAGCAAGTACAAAAAGATTTATCCACAGAAAATACTCAAAATGTGAATAACAATGTAAAAAAAGAGCAACAAAACACAGATACAAAACCTGTTACTACTCAAAAAAGTAATACGAAAACTAAAAATGCTGAAGTTGCAAAAACAAAAGAAGATAATAAACAAATACAAAGTGAAACTACTGATATGACAGAAACAAAAGAAACAACAAAGCCTAAAAAACAGACAAAAAGTAAAACTAAAAAAGCTGAAGAAAAATCAAAAGAATCAACAAACGAAAAACAACAAGATACTGAAAATTATGATAATTACTATGTATTTGAATCTTTATCTAGTGAAAAAATACAAACTAAATCAGGTCTAAAAGACTATACAATTGGAAAATTTTACGATATGCAAGATAAACAACACAATATTATAGTAAAACCTGAATATGCAAGTGAATTACAAAATTGTGAATTAGGTACACTAGTACAATTTACAGAAATTAAGGAAATTGAAGGTCGAAAGTTTGCACTAGATTTAAACTTTATTCAAAAAATGGAAAAAAATATAGCAGCATAAGAAAGGAACTCTTATACTACTGTTATTCAATAAGCCATTGGCTTTGATTTATATATATTATACATGAATCAAAATACAAAAGTCAAGGCTCAAAACAAAAAAAGGAGATATACAATGCACAATGAGTTCAAGGATGGTAGCAAGGTTTTTGTATATGGTCCTGGACAAAACAATGGAAAATACTATTATAAAGAATCGGCAATAATACTAGAACGAGACCCTTATTATCTCGATTATCATGTTCGATTCAAAGATGGTACAGAAGATTGGATTTTACCGAAATATTTACGAAAACCTTATGCTAGAAAGAAAGGAAATAAAAGAAAATGAAATTTAACTATATTAAAACAATTCGGCTTTAGAAAGTACAAAAAAGTATTTGAAACTGACTTATACGATATAACTAAAGTAAGTGGAAAAAACAGATCCGGTAAAAGTAATATTTTATTTGCAATTATTAATATCATTTTAGGAACAAATTTAACTGGAGACGAGAAGGCTTGTCTTATCAATAAAAAATGTGATGCTTCCTATGGAGAACTTCACTTTAGAGATAATCAAGACCATAATCATATACTTATTCGTGGAAAACACAGACTTGACAATAAAAAGAATTTCATATCATTAGATGGTAAAATGGTAACACAAGCTGATTTGATGGGATTTTTCAAAGACAAAAAGTTACTATTATCTATTTTGAATCCTTTTTATTTTTTAAGTAAAAGACCTGGAGAACAAAAAGAAATGGTCGATAAATATTTGTCAGATATAAAGCCTAAAACTATATTCGATAAATTAAATACTAAACAACAAAATGATTTAATCCAAAAATACTTTTATGTATCTACTAGAGAAATATATACTTTATTAAGTGTTGAAGAACTAGAATTTATATATAATGAACACAAATTACAATCAATTACAGGAAAGGAATTTACAGAACTATCAGACAATGAACTAAAAAATGCTATATGTGGAAATATAAAAACTCTGAAAGATATCAAATATTATGAAATGCTTACACCAAAAGAAAAAGAGAATTTTATAAATCTAAATATGCCTAATATTTTTATGGATATTTCGTACAACAATTTAAGCATAGAGGAACAAGAGATTTTGGAAGGTATCCCTAGAGATATTCCTACATATATTTACGAGTTAAATCAAAATATAAAAGTATCAGATCAAACAATTACTTCATTAAATGGAAAAATAGAATATGCACAAAATATCGTAAATGAAAAATTATCAGCATATAAAAAATTTGAAAAGGATATTGAATTATCATTAGCAAGGCAAGAACTTGCTTTTTTAAATACTAATCAAGATATTGTAAATAAAGAAAAACAAAAGCAAGTGGTTGATAGTTTAGAAAAAGATATACTTAATAAGGAAACTGAAATTGCAGAGCTTGAAAAGCGTATGACAGAAGGAAAGAAAAAATATCTTGCAATAAAAAATGGAACTGTTTGTGATTGCCCTACTTGTGGTCAACATATTCAAGACAATAGCAAGATAAAAACAATAGAAAATATGAAAAAAAGCCTAACTGCTGATTTTGAAAGAAAGAACTTATTAGATACTCAAAAGAAAGACTTAAGTTCAAAATTGATGGTTGAAAAATGCAAATATCACGCACTAGAAGGAGAAACAACAATTGAAAAAAGCAAACAAATTGCTGTTGTAGAAGATAAAATCAAAAAACTAGAAAACGAAAAGCTAGAAATAGATAAATTCAATAATGAGATTAGAATAAAAGAAACTAACATCAAAAATGCTAAATTAGATATTCAAAAATTTAGTAGTGAAATAATGTCTCATAAGCAACTAATAGAAAATGCAAAAGAAGCAAAAAAAATTGTTCAAAAGCTATATATTACATATATTGAAGAAAAAATGAAACTTGCAAAACAATACTTAAAAGATGTTAATATTAAGTTTTATTCTGTTCTAAAAACTACTGGAGAAATAAAGGATGATTTTGTGATTACTTATCAAGGCTATCCATTAGCTGATTTATCTAGGTCAGAAACAATTGCAACTGCTATGGAATTTGCTAATATGTTCAATAAAATTAGTAGAGTAAACTTACCTTTGTTTATTGATGATGCAGAATCTTGTGCCGACTACAACTTTGTTGAGGAATATTCAAAAGACACACAAATTATAGTATCACAAGTAGCAAAAGGTCATTTCCTAACAATTGCAGATGCTAACAGCAATAATTGTACTATTATCAAGCCTGTAATAACAGGATTTAGAACAATGAATATACACAAAAATGATGTGGCTGATATTCAAAAAGCTGCATAAGCGGAAAAGACAGAATAATCTGTCTTTTTCTTATTTATTAAAGGAATGGTGAAAATGTATGAAATAAAAAATAAGGAATTTATAAAGGCTTATGATGCTATATGTTATAGACATGATAGACTAAAAGTCTTTTCAGATTTCGTAAAAATGTGTGCTATAAGTATTTATAATACTTTTGCAAAAAATCAAACAATGGAACAGGAATATTTAAGAACTATAAAATCTTATAGTAAGGAAGAACAGAATTTATTTCCTAAAATGTTTGGTGAATTAATTATGATGTATGAAGAATGCAAAGAAATAACAGATATATTAGGTCCTATTTACATGAATACAAAGTCTAAAGATAAACATTTAGGACAAGTTTTTACCCCCTCACATGTGTCAGACATGATGGCAGAGATGACTATTGAGGATAAAAATGCTTTTAAAAAGGAAATTGAAGAAAATGGATTTGTAGCAATGGCCGATCCAACTTGTGGAGCTGGTCGGTATGTTATTATCATTTGCGAAAGCATTGCAAAAGAGAGATATTAATTATCAAAAAGACTTACTTATAGAAGGTACAGATATTGCAGATGTATGTGTTTATATGACATATATTCAACTATCATTATATGGTATACCAGCTGTTGTATATTGTGGAGATTCTTTATCACAGAAAATACAATTTAAAATGGAAACCCCTTTATTCTTTTTGCAATATTGGAAATTTAGAAAGTTCTATATTCATCCTAATACTGAAGAACAAAAAGAAACAAATCAAAATAATAAAAAGATTATTATTGAAAGACAAAGAAAAAATCAAATTATATTAAAAGAAACTACTGTAAAAGGCAACTGCCAAATTTCTTTATGGTAGGTTGAAAGGAAGGAAATACATATGAGAATTAAAGTTTTATTAGTAATACCAAATCAAGAGGTACAAATGGTTAAAATTCCACCAAGTTTAAAATTTATTAAGGCATTTATTGGAGAAAATCTTTTTAGATTAAAACTAAGCAAAGATACTATACTTATTGCAAACAAAAATGCCAATGCAGAGGACTTTAATAGAATTGTTGGAGGAAATATTATACTAGGAACATTTTTAGTTATTTCTATAAAAAACAATTGTAGAGTTAGTATGAAAAAGAAAGATGTTAGAAGATATACTAATATGTTCAAATTAAGGAAACACAAGAAAAAAATAGATATGTATAAGGAAGAATGGCTTGAAGAGTATTACTCAAAACAAAGAGAAAGAAAACAAAAAAATGCCGAAAGAAACAAAAAAGAGATATTTAATATAGCAGCATAAAAGAAAGGAACGAATTTTTATGAATAACAAATTTATAGCAATGATTATATTAAATCCTAATATTCCAATAGGAAAAATTGATTTTATACAAAGTAACATTTCAAGTGTATTTGAACAAAATAGCAAAATACAAAAAGTTTGGCTTTTAGGTAAAAAGAAATTAGACTACAAAATCAAAAAATATACTGAAGGCTATTATTTAAAATTTGAAATAATGGCGAAAGATAAGAAAGTAGAGGAAATTAAAAGCATATTAAAAAATAACACAAATATTATCTTTTCATTTATTATGAAGGATCAAGAAAAGAAAAATAACTTGCCAATTATTAAGAAAAATTTCCTACCTTTTACTAGAGTAGTTCGAGCCAATACTTTAAATACAACAAATCAAAATACTAAAGTATATTTGCTAATTAGTAAAAATCTAAAACTACCATTTGCAGAATCCAATATTTTAGCAATAGGTACGGATATAGACAAAATTTTTGAATATGCAAATAAGGAATTACAAAATTACATATATGTCAAAGGTTATAGGGCTTTAGCCACAATGAAAAACATAAAAGACTTAGAAAGAGAATTAAAACACAAATGGAAAGTTGAATTTGTATTAGGCAATAATCCTAACATAGGACAAGAGTTATTAATACAAGAAAAATATTTAATTTAAGAAAGGATGCACAAATTATGAATAAATATGAAACAATTTTTATAATGAAAAATGATATTACAGAAGAACAAAAAAATAAGATAATTTTCACTATAAAAAATTATCTTAATGAAAAAGGAAAAATAACTAAAGAACAGGATTTAGGACAGAAAAAATTAGCTTATGAATGTAAAACATACAAAGAAGGCAAATACTATTCAATCGAATTTGATGCTGAATCTGAAGCAATAAGAGAATTAGAACGAATTTATCGTATCAATAGCGATATTCTAAAATTTATAGTAGTAAGAAATGATAATTAGAAGAAAGGAAGGAACAAAAAATGAACAAGATTATTTTATTAGGAAGATTAACGAAAGCACCTGAAATTAGAATGTCTAGCGCTAATAATGATATGTTAATAGCAAATTTTTCTCTTGCTGTTAATAGAAGATATGTAAAACCAGGAGAAGAAAGACAGGCTGATTTTATCAATATTGTAGCATATTCAAAACTAGCTGAATTTACAAATAAATATTTAAGGCAAGGATTACAAATATGTGTAAGTGGCAGATTACAAACTAGAAACTATGAAGATAAAAATGGAATTAGACGCTATGTAACAGAGGTTATAGCAGAGGAAATTTATTTCGCCGATAGTTTCAAAAAAGAAGATGATAGTATTTTAAATTCTGACAAACCAGTAAATACACAAGAAAATACAGACACCAATACTAATGGAGATGTCTTCCCTAGCGAAAATGATCTCCCATTTTAAGCGAAGAAAGGAAGGAAAAATGGATACATATAGAAAATATACAAAAAATGAATTATTAGAAATTCTTAAAAAAGATGGAATTTTATTTGTTAAAACGAATTTAGGGAACAAATGTATTATTAAAAAAGGTGATTTAGCAGATTTCATAATTCTTGAGACTGAAAGAACGGGACACGCTGTTGAAATGAGTTTTTTTATGCCAGGAATTAGTGGTGTAGTTATGAGTACTTATGGTTGGTTTTTAAACAAAGCAAATCCTGTTTTAAGAGAAGAAATGATTGATAGGCTAGTATTATTACAAACAACAGAAAAAAAGCCTAAAAAAGTCAAAACTTTTGATACAGATATATTTGAGAATATGCTTGATAACAATGAGATAGACAATGACATTCAAAATTACAATGAACTTTATGGAAAATATGAAAATGCACAAAATATCTAATATAAGAAAGGAAGATTTATGAATGAAATTAACAGGAAAAGAAAAAGCAAGATTATGTATAGAAGTAGACAACAAGGAAGACTGGACTAATAAAAATTTCACAATAAAAGAATTATTAGATTCTTTTATACTTGGCACAATAGCAACACCTATAAAAAATAAGGACAAAGTACAAGAAAAAATAGTTAAATATTTTTCTATTGATAACATTATAATGGAAAAAAGAACTAGAATAAATGCTAAATTTCGTGCTTCATTAAAATACCCAAAAAATGAAAGAGAATCCATAGAATTTGAATGTATATGCACATATTTAGACATAACCGATTTTTATAATTTTATTGTTGATTTGTATATTGATTATGCTGAATCATTTAACACAACTATAACTGATATTAACTTAAAAATAATTGAAATAGAAATTAGAAATCCTTTAGCATTTACGGACAAAGGTTTTATTAACTCAAAAATTTTAAATCAATATGATTTAGACGGACAAATGGATACATTATTATATCTATTAAAAACTCAACAATGGGAAATCATAAATAATAAAATTATATTTACAGAGTTAATAAATGATAATTTTATACAAACCTTATTAGAAGTCTTTGAAAAAAAATCTATAATTAACAATGAAAGACAAAAAAATATGATTATAAATAATTGTGAAATACAAGGAATAGAAACTATTAGAAAAAATATACAAAATAAAATACAAGAAGAGAAAGCAACTAAGGAACAATTAGAAACAATTATAAAGAATAATCAAGATTTTTATAGGCTAAATTTAAGAAAATATATACCAAAATTCACTAAATTAGGAAATACAAAAACTAAACCAATAATATATTTTTAAAATTCAAAAATATAAGAAAGGATCAAAAAATGGAAACAAATATAATAAGTGTAAAATATGAGGATAATTATATGCCTAAAACATTTAGTGGCAAAGCATATAGTTATTATACAGCAATTACTGTTGAAGTTGGCGATTTAGTAATAGCACCAACAGCAAATGGAGATAAAATTGCAAGAGTATCAGAGATTAATATTCCTGAATATAAGGTAGAAATGATAAAACCATATTTAAAAATTATTACAACAAAAATTGATAAAACAAAATACTTACAAAATAATCAAGTAATGGAAGAAGCAGCATAAAGTATGACTGGAAAAAAAGTTACAAGGATATTAATAAAAAAGTTACTAGATATGGATTTTATTGTTCACAGATACGATGCCTATTCAACCAGTTCTATTTACTTAAAATTAGATTATGGAGTAGCCTGTGGTATTCGTATTGCTGATCATCCAGGCAAAAAAAAATATAGTTACAGATTCAATATCATAAAAGATTTTAATGGAGATAAGGTTATTTTAAAAGATGGCCTTATTTCTCGCTTTTATGACTTTACTGAACTTGAAAAGGTATTAAAAGATGTTCAAGAAGAAAAGCAAAAGAAACTCTGTAAATATGGAATTAATAATTACAATTTATACATGGAAAGGGAAAAAAACAAAAACGAACTTTTTAAAAGATTCAAAAAAGTATCATAATTTGAAAGGAGAAATTTATGGAAGGTATAGAAAGATTAGAAACGGAAGTATTAGAAATGAATGATTCTAGTGTTTCTGCAGTATTTAATTATTTAAAAACAAGGAAGGATTTGTACGAAAAATTTAATAATAAAGAGAAAACTATAAAAGAAATGTGGAACTATATATGTGATAAAGCTAGAAAAATGTCAAAAAATAATGTGGCAGTAGTGCAAGATAATCTTGTTTTCATATGGGCTGTTAATTACTTTACTAAAAGCAATGAAGAGCTAGGAATAAAAGAAAAAAAGACTAAAAAGGTAATGCCACCTTCAGCAGAAGAAACAATTACGAAAATTAATAGAAAAAACCACGAAAAAGCAAAGGAAAAACAAAAAGAAAGTGAACAAGCAAAAGATACAGACAATCAAATATCAATGTTTAAGGAGGAACAAAAATAATGGGATATATAAAAGTTGCCTATCGAAATATTTTGAGACAGTTAGACTATTATTCAGACCTCCCAAAAGGTTGGAATGAATTTATAAAAGAACAAGAAAAACATCACAATTTAGTAATAAAATCAAGCAAAAATAAATGTTTTTGCACTAATTGCCATCATCATTTTATTAGTAACAAAAAAATAAAAGAAGAAGTAAAATGTCCTAATTGCCATAATAAATACTTAATAAAAAGAAGTAATTTGCGTTATTATGAATTTAAGGACTATTTTTCTATTTTAGACAGAGTAAATGATACATTTGTAATTAGATACTTTGAATTAAAAACAATTCTTGATGCTATGCACGAATCTCATTCTTCTGTTGTAGAATTTGCAAGAGAAATACCAACTGACAATTATTATAGAGATGTTTTTGTAAATGAAAAAGTTTCAAGATGTCAATGTCATATTTATATTAATCATAGTGATTTTTATAAAACAGATAAATGGAGACAATATACAAGAAATTACTCAATAATTGATTATTCAATAGTGTTCCCTAACAATATAAAATCATTGTTAAAAGATACTGAATATAAATACTCTTGTATATGGGATATAGCAAAACATTCTACTTATATTGATTTACTAGAATTAATAAAAAATAAGAATGACTATGCTATAAATAGAATTGAACTCTTAGCAAAAATGAAATTATATAATTTAGCATTAAGAGCAAATGAATTTAGTAGTCATGGATCTTTTCAAAATATATTTGGAGTTTCAAAAGATTATTACCAATTTATGAAAAGATATAATATTACATACACACAATTAAAAATATTAAGGCTATTAAAAGAAAAAGATATAAATAAAATACGATATTTAGAAAAATTTGTAAATTATGGTGAAAGTATAAGTGATTTAGAAGAAATATCACAATATATTAGCTTAAATCGTTTTATAAAATATTCTAAAATGCATCGTGGAAAAGTAGGGACTTATTTATATAAGGACTATTTAAGATTTGCTAAATTACTTGGTTTTGATTTGAAAAATAATAGATATGCTTTTCCAAAGAATCTAAAAGAAGAGCATGATAAATTAGAAAAACAATATGAGCTTCAAAGTAAAAAAATCATTAATAAAGCAATTATTAAAAGAGGTAAGGAATTATCAGCTAATAAATATCAAAATAAGACTTTTATTATATTACCAGCTCGTAGTTTAAAAGATTTACAAGATGAAAGTAAACAACAAAATAATTGCGTAAGAACATATGCTAAAAAGTATGCTGAAGGTAGTTGCGATATTTACTTTATGAGGTCAACAGATAAACCAAAAAAATCACTTGTTACTGTGGAAGTTAAAAATAATAAAGTTGTTCAAAGTAGAATAAAAAACAATAATAATCCAAATGAAAAACAAATACAATTTCTACAAAAATGGGAACAAAGCGTATTAAAAGAGGCAGCTTAAAAAAATTGATAGGAGGATTAAAAAAGTGAAACATAAATCAAATAAAAATAATGGAAATAAAACAAAAGAAGTATTTGAAAAAGTTGTAAATTATGTTCAAACTATTGTTGATAATGGAGAATATGAGAAATTTTTAAAATTTCAAAAAAGTTTTAGAGGTTATAGTTTCAATAACCTCATTTTGATTTTTTCGCAATTTCCTGATGCTACAAGAGTTGCTGGAAAATCAAAATGGCTAAAATTAAAAAGAGAATTAGTACCTGGAGCGCAAAAAATATTTATTATTGCACCAATACCAAGACAATACAGTAAAAAGGTCAAAAAAGTTGAAAATGGAGAAGAAATTGAAACTACTGAAACATACCAATATAACTATTATCGATATGTTTATGTATATGATATTTCACAGACTACTGGAGAAGAGATACCTTTAGAAAGTCATAATATCAATACCAATGAAATGTCAAATTTTTACCAAAAATTAAAAAGTTTTAGTGAATTTCCAGTTTATGAAAAAGATTTAGAAGGCAGTTTAAAAGGATATTATGCTCCAACAAAAAAAGAAATTGTACTAAAAAAATCTTTGTCAATAGACGATAAGACAGCAGTTTTATTACACGAACTAGCACATGGGCTTTATGACGATTTTGAATATAAAACTGATAGAAACTTATCAGAGGTATTTGTTGAATCTATTGCTTATATTGTTGCAGACCATTTTGGACTTGATACTTCTCTTTGTAGTTTTAATTATATAACTAAATGGGCTAAGGGCGATCCGAAAATTGTTCTTGATTTAGGTAGTAAAATTCAAAAATGTGCTAATCAGTTCATAAAAAATATTGAAAAATTTGAAATGCAAGAAATTGAACTTGCAGCTTAAAAGGAGGAAAAATGATGTTTATTTTTAATATAACAAATCTAGTAGAGTTAGTTTTAATTATAGTTGTATTATTAGTTTTATGCTTAATTGTTGTTATTAAAGATTGGCTAGTTAATAAACAAATGAAAAGAAAAATGAAACAAAATAGAGAAATGACAATTAAGATACTTGATAAATTTGAGGAAATATTGGCAGAAAACAATATAAAAATACCAGATAAAGGTCGCGAAGGAAACGAAGATGAGGCTTGTATATATGGAACAACATATTATGATTTAGAAGATTCCATATTAGAGATATTGAATAATAAAAATAATTGGAAAGGTGGACAATATACATGTTGATTGAATATGAAACAAGTAAATATGTAAAAGAAAAAGCACAAATAGAAATACAAGATACTAAAAATGTATTTTTACAGGGAAAAAATCCTTATGATGGTTTGAATACTTATTTTGGAATATGGACTAAAAAAGATGGCATAGCAATAGTTAATATAACAAGTTGGCGTAATATCAGTTATGAATACTCTTTAAACAAAAATATATACACAGAACAATATATAAAAAAATATTTAGAAAACAATAAAAATGTAAAAATCATTTCAAAGGAAGAATTGAAGAAAGAACTAGACCATGTTAGGTCAATATTAGAAATAAGAAAAATTTGAAAGGAGAATCAATTATGTGTGATTCAAGTAATTATGAATATTATAAAAAACACCATATTTGTGTAAGGTGTGGTCAAGAAGATGCTGAAAGGAATAGTACTTTATGTTTTAGATGTAGAATAAAAAATAGGGAATCTTCTATCAATTATTATAGATGCCATAAAGAAGAACGAAGAGAAAAAAATCGCATAAAAAGTAAAAATAGATATAACAAATTAAAAGAACTAGGTTTATGTACTTCTTGCGGTAGGAGACACACAAAAAATAATAAAGTATGCTGTGAACATTGTGCTACAAAGATAAATGAACGAAATAGGAAAAAGTATTTATTATATGTATATGCAACAAGAAATATAGCTGAAATTCGTATATAGCAGTATAAAATAAAAAATTCAATTAATACAAAGAAGGAACTTGAAATTAGCAGGTTCCTTTATTTTTAAATAAGGAGGCTACTATGAAATATTATGATAAAACAATGTATGAAATAGAAGAAAAAATAAAAACAGCATTATTTACACTATTAATATTTACAATGTCATTTCTATTAGGTGTATTTATAGGAACAACAGACATGAACAATAAAGAACAGCAAATACAACAATTGCAAATAGAAATAAATAACTTAAAAGCAAAATAATTAGGAGGTATTGAACATTGATTACATTATATAGAAATAATATACCTATATTAAACGCTAAACATTGGGAGGATTTAGTTGAATTTATTGAAGAGTTAAAAAGATTAAATCCAAAGTTCGTTGATAGAAGAGACTTTATTGTTAAGAGTTACGAGCAAGTAATGTATAGTTGGAATAGAAAATAAACGGAGGTAATATCTATGCAAAATACAAGAGAATTAGAAATAAAATGGGAAAAATCAAAAAATAAAATAAATCAATTATTAGAAACAAAAGATAAGTCTACTGTTAATATGCTAAAGTTTTATAAATTATATATTAATGCACCTTATGACAAAACGGCATTAGATTTATTTGAACTTGCTTTTAGTGGTTGGTATAAAGAAAAAATGGAAGGATGATTTTTAGTGAATAAATTAGATTTTCAAGAAGTTCAGCGACATGTTAATATATTAAATGTTGCTTATCACTTATGTTTAGAAATAGTTGAACAAAAAGGATATGAATATAAAGCTATATGTCCCTTTTGTGGATATCATAATAAATTAAGTAAAACACCTACCCTATCACTTAATTTGGAAAATAACAAATATTGTTGTTCTGAATGTGGTGCTGGTCGGTTATTCTGTTGGTTTATATGCTAAAATGCGAAAAATAAGTAATGACAAAGCATTTAATGAGTTACTAGAAAGAGAATGTTTTTCACAAGATAGAGCATTATTAGAAATACGACCATTGAATCAATTAGCAGATATTGAAATAAGAGACAAAATTTATAGAGATTTCTTAAGTATGTTAAGACTAGAGCCACAACATAAAAGATGTTTAACTAATATGGGATTTTTAAATAGTACAATTGAAAATAACTTATATAAAAGTGTACCAAAGAACTATATTAAAAGAAGAATAGTAGCCAATAATCTATCAAAAAAATACAATTTAGAAGGAATACCAGGTATGTATCAAGAGGAAGATTTTAAATGGTTATTTAGTAAATACAATGGTTTCTTTGTCCCTGTTTTTGATGCAAACGGTTATATTCAAGGACTTTCAATTCATTTAGATAAGGCATTCAACGATAATCAAGACATTTGGTTTTCAAGTAACAATAAAATTAATGGAACTCGTGCTAAAAATTGGATTATGAAAAGCAATATAAATGAATATTCTACAAGTGTTATATTAACAGATAATTTACTACTAGGAGCATTAGCAACAGAGATAACAGACGAACCAGTCATAGCATTTCAAAACATTACTAATTCTTATATGATTCTAAAAGAAATTGAAAACACTCAAATAAAAGATATAATATTTTTAGTCAGAGGGAATAATAATTTAGATTATATTATAAATCGTGTATTTCGTGATTTAATTCCACTTGGCTATAATTTAGATACCAAGTATGTATCAAATTACAAAGATTTTTTTAATGATAATTTTAATGTTAGTTATAATACATTAAATAAAGTAGCTTAAATAAAATGGTCTATTCTTTTTTTGAAGGATAGACTGTTTTTTTTATTATTTTATGGTAGAATAGTTGTAAATTATAAATATAAGAGAGAAAATAAGTAAATGAAATATATAAATTTTGATGGATTAGGATTAGAATTTAGCATTAATAGTGTAGCCTTTAGTATGTTTAGAATAGACATTTATTGGTATGCTATTTTTATAGTAGTAGCATTTATAATAGGTATATTACTTTGTAAAAGAGATGATGGAAAATATAATATAAAATTTGAGAATATTTTAGAATTATTAGTAATTGCAATACCTGTTTCTATTATTTGTGCAAGACTATATTTTGTATTGTTCAAATTAGATTATTATATACAAAATCCAATAGAAATTCTTGATATACAAAATGGTGGTCTTGCAATTTATGGCGGAATTATTGGAGCTATTATTACAATTATAATATATTCAAAATGCAAAAAAATAAACACATTAGACATACTAGATTACATTGTAACATGTTTACCACTTCGGACAGGCAATAGGAAGATGGGGGAATTTTTTTAATATAGAAGCACATGGAATAGAAGCAAATAATATTTTTAGAATGGGAATTATAGAAAATGGCAATTACATAGAAGTACATCCAACATTTTTATATGAATCTGTGGGCTGTTTAATAATATTTATTCTATTATTTGTAAATAAAAATAATAGAAAATATAAAGGACAATTAACATATACATATTTGGCATTATATGGCTTTTTAAGGACATTTATTGAAGGACTACGAACAGATAGCTTAATGGTTAATAATTTTAGAATATCACAGGTTTTATCTATAATTTTATGTGTTGTATTTAGTACAGTTCTAGTATATAAAAAAGTAAAGAAGGATAAAAAATATGAAAAATAAAAAAACAACAATATTATTAGGTATTCTAATCATTATATTAGATCAAATAACTAAAATATTATTAGTAAAAAAAAATATAACAATAATACCAAGAATTTTGAATTTTACTTATACTGAAAATATAGGATTAGCATTTGGAATAGGAGCAAACAATATTTTAATGATTATAATAGTTAATATCGTAATATTAGGAATCATTATAAAATTTTTAAAAGAAAGAACAGCGCAAATTAATTGTTCAATTATTGTTTCTTTAATTTTAGTATTAGCAGGAGGAATAAGTAACTTAATAGATAGAATTGCAAGAGGGTTCGTAGTAGATTTTATAGATGTAAATATTTTAAACTTTCCTAATTTCAATATAGCAGATATTTCAATTACAATAGGCATAATGATATTATTAATAATACTGATTAAAAAGTCATTATTTACAAAAGAGGATATATAAGATATGAAAGAAGATTTCGGAGAGAAAATTTCTAAAGTTATATACAATTTGAAAAATCTTTGCTATAATATCTAAAGAAAGATAAAAAGAAAGGTAGGTACACAAACAATGAGAAACCTTGTAACCGTTGCAGGAGTACACACACACACACACACACACGGATAGTTTAAATAACATAATTGCTAGAAATAGCAAGACTTTTTGTGTACCTAAAATAAGAAACTTATACTATAATCAAGTGCCACAATTGGTTATGGTTTAGGTTTCTTTTTGCTTTCTAAAAATAATATTTAAGGGGGATAAAAATGAAAAAGAAAATTTTTAGTATAGGAATTGTAATGTTTCTAATTATAATGTTGATTACATTGACAGGTTGTGGAAGTAAAAAAAGTAAAGAAAGTAGCTATATAAAAGAAATAAAAGATATGCACTTTGAATGTGACGGTATTTGGTATGACAGTTACAAATCTATTACAGATAATTATACAGTTGGTGAACTTATGGAATCTCAATTGGAAAATGCTGTATGGAGTGAAGAAACGGCTAACAATTATATGGCTTGCGTAGCAGTAGAAGGAACAGATAAAGACAATGGCAAAACTTATAAAGTTATATTTAATAAAGCAACTTTCAATAAAAATGAAACCCTATCACCTTATTATGATATATATGTTAATGGTGAAATAGGTAAAACAGAAGATTTTAACAGCTTATTGATGAGAATATGGCAAAATTATAATAAAATGAATTAGGGGGATTTTTAAAATGGGAAATGAAGTAAAAACAAATGTAGGAATGGGATGTTATGAACATAATGATAGAACAGTAGTAGCAACTTGTCCAAAATGTGGGAAATTTATGTGTAGAGAATGTGCAGAAAAATATAAAAGCAAATTATGTGAAAGTTGTGAAAATGAAAGAATCAAAGAAGAAGAGGAAAAAGCAGAACAACAAAAAGCAAGAGTAAAAAATAATGCAAAAGCAAATGTAGAAACTTCTAAAAAACAATTAAGAGGAGTAATTATTAAATCAGCAATATTTGGAATAATTGGTATTTTATTAGGTATGGATTCAGGTTCATTCGTAAATGGATTAATATTTGCTTATATATTTGCGGCTTTGCCATGGGGATGGAAATATGTAAAAAATGCAATTGATACAGGAGAATGGGCATGGTTAGCAGCTTGGACGAATAATATTTGGTTATTAGTATTTGGAATATTTTTTAAATTTGCATTAGCTATATTGATTGGAATTTTTGCTATGCCAATAGGGATATTTAAAGCAATAAAGAACTTTAATGATGCAAAGAAAATGCAAGAGAATATAAATAAGAATTACAAATAAAAATTATTAGAGAAGAAGGAAAGAAAATGAAAAATAAGATTTTAAGTGTAGTAAGTATATTAATGTTAGTGAGTATGGTATTTATTTTAACAGGTTGCTCAACTAAAAAGGAAGATACCAAAGAGATAAGTCAAACTAATACAGAACAACAAGAAGTATCTTATTTAGATTATGACAGAACAGCAGAATTTTCTGAAGGAATAGCAGTAGTATCAAAAACGATAGATTTTAAACCAATTCATTATGTAATAGACAAAGACTTTAATGTACTTTTCTCATATGAAGGAAATTCAACTTTTGTTGGCAAATATATGCTAATTCCAGATAAAGATGATAAAACAAAAATAAATGTACTAAACGAAAAAGGAGAAACCGTATATTCATACGATGATAAAGAATACAAGAAAGAAGTAAAGCTAGTAGAAAATGGTTGCTTAATTATAACAGAACAAACAGATACTTATAATAGTTCAAAAAGTGTAGCAGGAATATATAGCATAGAGGAAGAAAAATATTTATTAGAACCATCAGAAAAGTATGTTAATAAAATAAAAGAATATGGAGACAAAATGCTTTTATTAAATGATGAAAATACGCAGTTTTTTAACTTAGAAACTAAATCAATTGTGAATTTTGAAGAAAGAGTTTCCCGTGAATTCAAAGATGGTTATGCAATAGATGATTACTTAGATAATAATAACGAAGAATGTTTGAAAATTTTTGATACAAATGGAAATATTAAAACAGTAAAAAGTTTATTTGGAGCATTAAGTGATATTAAAAATAATTCTAATGGAATGTTAGTCAATAGTTCTTCAAGAATAGAAACCGAAAATTATAATGAAAAATTTACTGGGACAAATGTTCAACTATTTGATTTTGAAAAAGGAACTGTTAAAGACTTGTCAAAACAATTTATTATGATATCAGATAAAGTACTATTTTCAAAAGATGGTTATGCCTTAGTTAAATTTTCTAATCAAGGAAGTGAGACCTACTATACTATCATTGATAAAGAAGGAAATATGGCTTTTGAACCACAAAAACGAAATAATGAAGCAATACTAGGAGCAGAAAGCAACGAAGTACCTAGAGTAGTAAAATCAGAAAGTTTATATGAAGGAAACTATTTTATTGTAGAAGATAATGATATTCCAAAAGTTATTGATAAAGATAATAAAGAGATTTTAGTAGCAGAAGAAAATGAAACATTTGATGGAATAACAAATAATGTTGTTTTAGTACATTGGGAAAAACCTGGATATCATGAACAATATTATTATAAAGACTTACAGGGAAATAAAGTTGGTTTAAAAGTTAATGGCGACATAAAAAAATATAATTGAAAGGGAACAATATGAAAAAAGTTTTATTAAATGTAATAATTAGCATAATGTTAATATCAATGTTATTTGCATTAACAGGTTGTAAAAATAATAATGAAATTGAAGAAAACGAACAAATAGAAAATCAAATAAATGAAGAAAAAAATACAGAAGAAAATATTAATTCAGAAATAATAGGAAAATGGACAGCAACAAGAACAAACAATAGTGTATATTCATTAGGTGAATTATATGGTTCAGCTTTCTCTTTTTCAAATGAATTAACATTTAAAGAAGATGGAACATATGTATTAGGAATAGGAGTAACTTATTGGCAAGAAGGAAATTATGAGATAAATGGAGATAAAATAAAATTAACAAATACACAAATTAAAGGAGATAATCCAGATGGTAAAACAACGGAACAATTTATAATAAAAAATGAGGATGGCAAAAATCAGATTATACTGGAAGAATCACAAGCGTACAATGTAACAGTTGGTATAATATTTGAAAAGGTAGAAGATAATTTAAATACTACAACTGATGGAAATGTAAATAAAAATGAAGTAAAAAGATTAAGGGCAGGAGATTTTTATTTAGAATATGGTTCATATACCAATGTAACTTATGAAAGTAATTCACCACAATATGGAACATATAAAATAAATGAAGATGGTACATTTTCTTGCACGACTTCAGAAGGGACAGCTACTGGAACATATACAGTACAAGAAGAAACTTATGATAATTCCAATACGACCTCCACAGACTGGTTGATTACTTTTAAATCTTCGAACACAAATATTATGAATGCAAATGCTTCTTGGATTATAGATGGAAACAATAAATTCTCTGGAATACAAAGTGGAGGAACATTCAAGTATATGGGAAATTAAAGTATGAATACAAAATGACAAATTATAAAAATGAAGTTTTATTTTATACCTATATGACAAAAGATAGCATTTTGCTATCTTTTAACTTTTTTATTAATCTATTGTATTTTTTAATTCTTGGTAATCAATATCTAAAACCTTACAAAAAGCGATAAGCTCAAAATCTTTTAAGATTTGATTACCTTCTTCAATTCTTTTTAATTCAGTTGAGGTAATATAAACAGCATGTAACTGTAATAATTCGCAAAGTTCCTTTTTCTTAAGTTTCTTCTTTTCTCTATATTCTTTTATTAAATCACCTACAACATTACTTTTTTCATTTCCGTACTTTTTCAAGATGTTCCCCCATTATCTTCAATTTTTATTGATTTTATTACACTTTTTTGCTAAAATATCGAGAGAGCCTCGACTTTTGAGATATTATTTCATTTTTTGCATGAAAGGAGGAATTTATGGAAAAAAAATTATTTGCAATAGTTCTATTTGATGGAAAGAATATAAAAAATACCACAGTAACAATAGATTCTTTACGCAAAATTATAGATAATTTTATAGATAATGATGGGCATTGTCTTTGTATTACAAAAACATCTAGTGAAGCAGAGAAGCAAGAAATACAGAAATTTTATAAATCTAAATATGGTTTTTTTATAGAAAATATAAATCAAACGAAATGACCGAAATGGAATATAAGGAAGCAATAAACAAGTTAAAGGAAATAAAAAGTGAAAGTGATACAATTGAAGAATTTGAGATAAAATTCAATGAATATAAAAAAACACTAACAATTATACCCCCATATAATGTTAGCGAATAAATCTATTTAGTATTTAATAAATAAGTAATCATTTGATTAATAACTGACTTGTCTCTTTCACTCAAAAGCTCATACTTGTCAGCAATACTTGGTGATTTAATGATATTTTTAAATAATTGCACAGAGGAACATTCAGCAGTATTACAAATATTTATTGCAGTATCTATGCTTATACCAACCTTTCCATTTTCAACCCTAGATAGAAATTGCCAATTTATATTTAGTTTTTCTGCAAATTCTTCTTGTGTTAGGTTTAGACTGTTTCTAATATCTCTAATATTTTCACCTAATATAGAATTACCTGTGTAGTTATCTGTTAAATTATCCATTATTTTACCCCTATTTAATAGTATAACGAATATAGGCTAAAAAAAGAATAATTTTATAAGTCTAGTTTTTGATATTTATTAGACTTAATAAGTATAATACGATATAAAAATAATATGGATTATCGAGGTATCAAGTATAAAGGGAGGTGAAAACTTGAATTTACAAGTCGAAAACTTAAAAAATAAACTAGGACAATCAATAAATAATTCTGATTCTACAACTAATGATATAACAGAAAAAAAAATTAAAATATTAATAGCAGATGATTATAAGCCATTTTGCAATACATTAAGAAAGATATTAAACAGATATAAAGAATTAGAAGTAATAGGATTAGCACATACTGATCAAGAAGAAATATCAAAAATAGAAGAATTAAAACCTAATGTAGTTATAACAGACATAAAAAGAAATAATCAATATACTGGGTTAGATATAGTAAAACAATATTCTTGTAAAGAAGATTCACCTTATTTTTTTATTATTTCCTCAGAGATAAACGAAAAAGAATTAACTAACAATAAAATAATAGGATTTATGAGAAAGCCTTTTTTAGATTATGATAAGTTAGTAGAGCAAATTTTAAAATTATATTTATAAATTTTTATGATATTCGACAAATTTCAACATATATTTGTATCAAAATATGTTATAATATATAAAAGGAGATGGTAAATATGCAAAAATATTATGAAAAATCTCTACAAGTTATACAAGAAAATAACATCAAAAATGAAAAGGAATACAACAAGATGGTAAAGGCATATTTAATACTATCAGCAGAAAGCTTAAAATATATGTCAGGCACTAGAAAATTTGAAAAAATTATAGAAATATCAAAGAAAGTCAATTAGGCTTTCTTTTTTTGAAAAAAGCTGTTATACTTTATTTTTTTGTGATTTTGTGATAATATATAGAAAGAAAATACGAATGATAATGCAATGATTTGTAGATTATTTAGGTAAAAAAAGTAAATCAAATTTATAAAATATGGAGCTTACACTAAAAGAAATAATTAGATTTCAGCTTAAGAAATAGTTTATAGAAAAATAAATTTGAATACTAATATTTATAATATAAGGTTTAAGCATTTTATAAAATATTTGTAAAATGTTTTTTATTGTGGGAGGAATCATGTTAAATATATTAATTGTTGATGATAATAAAGCTTTGGATATACAACTATATAATTACATAAAAAATAATAGTAATAATATAAATATTATTGGGTTAGCAACTAATGGAAAAGAAGCACTTGATTTTTTGAAGTCTAGAAAAATAGATATTATATTATTAGATTTAGAAATGCCAGAAATTAATGGACTAGAACTTATAAAGTCAATACAAGAAACTAAAAAATTTAGACAAACAAAAATTATTGTAATATCTTCTCATATTAGATTAATAAATGAAATTTATTCGAAGGAGTGTATAGTTGAACATATATTTATAAAGCCTTTTGACTTTTCAACTCTTATACAATATATAAATACTATTGAAATTGAAAATATGGATATAGACATTTATAATAGAATAGAAAAGTTACTTTCTAATTTTGATATTAACACTAATACCATAGGTTATAATTATTTGGTAGATAGTATATTTTTGGCGATAAAAGAACCTAGCTTACTAGAAAAGTTGAATAAAAGTTTATATCTAGAAGTGTCAAGAAAACATAATGTCAGTAGTAATAAAGTAAAATGGAATATTGAAAAAATTATTCGATCAATTATAAGATATACTAATTTGAGTGTAATACATAGATTTTTTCAATATACAAATAATCCTTCTCCAAAGGTTTTTATTAGAGAGATTGTTAGAGAAATTCTAACTAAAAATGAGATATGAATTTTCCGTTTTTTCCACTTTTATTGTATTATTAAGTGGTATTATGTATAATAATATTCGAATTTGTCAAATGATAATGGCAGACGATACTTGAAACACATTATGTGTTTTTAGTATAGGTAGGAATATTTTTTCATTTTAAAGGAGGAATTTCATTATGCAAAAAACAAATTTATCACGGAGACTTGTGGCTTTTGTAGGAGCGTTTGCTTTAGCTTTATCGCTGTGTGCTTTTTCAACACCTACTGTTTTCGCTGCTGAAAATAGTGTGGCTAAGGAAAGCGTAGCATCAACAAATCAGGCTAGGGCAGCTGGCGGATACAACAGTACTGGGAATGCAGTATCAGGACAGGGGAATTTTACCTTGAGACCGACAGGATATTCAAGTAATGCACAGTTGACAGTGGAAGCCAAAAATTACACTACTACAGATATTTATGTAGCAGTAACCTCCAACAGTGGAAGCCATCGAACAATTTGGGCTGGTTTTTTAAACACATCAACTATGAAGAACACTCATTGGTTTCCTATGACAAATGGAGAAACATATAACGTTTATTATAATGTTATAAATGGATCAGCTGTTGTGGCGGCATCACTGTGGTCAAACTAAAATAAACAGACAGTAACCAAGTAAAAATCGTTCTAACAAAAATATTCCTATCAAAAAGGGTGTCGAAAGACACCCTTTATTCTATAAATATATATATTTTTCTATTTTCATAATCATATTTTATAGTAGAATTAAATGTTTTTTCAATCATAGTTATACTACATTGAGAAGGCAAACTATTTGAGATAGTGGTATCTTCATTTATATTATATTCTTTTCCATTGTACTTAATATTGCCATTTTCTAATTTTTTTATAGAGTCTATATTTTCTATTAAATGTGCTATAGATAATTCGTAATCTTTTAGTTCTGTGTTATATGTAGCAATACTATTGTCTAATAATGGACGGTTTTCCGTATTTTCAAGTTCATTATTGTTAATTAATATTTTGAGTTTTTCAGGTTTCCATATCATTTGAATTTCATTATTATCAATGTCAAATGTATCTAAATTATTTTCTTTTAAATAATTTAGATAATAATATTTTTCTTGATATATTAAAGAATCTAGTGTGGAAAATTTTGAATATTGTACGAAACTCTCATAGTTAGATAATTTTATTTTTCCTCCTATATTAAACATAAAATCACTTTTGGTATTTTGAGTAATGTATTTTTCTATATTATATACTATTTTTACAGTATCTTCAATTTGGTCATAAGATGATATTTCAAACCAAAAATCATAATATAAGAAATCGCAATTTTCAAAAGAACCATCTGGTTGTTTTTTTTCTGTAAATTTCATATTCAATATATTATTCTCTTTTACATATTTTTCAGTATAGTACTTAATTGCTGTTTCACGATAATCATCTTTAATAGTGATTCCTTTGTTACTAGCATTGAAAGTAATATCTTCATTGCTTTTTGGAGAAAGTATATATGTGCCAGTACCTGTATCAATTACGTTCTTGGAAATTATTATAAATTCTTCATTATATTTATATTTCATTTCACTAAGAACATCAACATTATACATTCTATTAAACATCCATATTCCTTGAGCTATTTTTACGATAATTAATATACTTAATACTAGGCAAAATAATTTTAAAAGTTTCCATATGAAATTAGCAATATTTTTTGAATTCTTATTATTTTTTAACTTATTCTTATAAATTTGATTTGCAAAATCTTCATTAAATTCAATTTTTCTTTTCATATAATATTTTATTCCTTATATATAATTATTACAATATGATTTTAGCATTTTATTAATAGTTTTACAACAAATCTCGTAAAAAAGATATAAAAAAAATAAATTGTATGTGATAAAATAAAAAGACAGATACAAAGAGCTGTATCTGTTAAATTTAGTAAACAAATATAAATATATGAATTATTTGTATTTACAGTATATATATCACTAAACATTGATAAAATCAAGTGATTTCTTCGTTTTCCTCATCTTCATCATTGTTTAGTACGGCAAGTTCAGGATATGTAGTATATAAAAACGGAATTTCACAATCAATGTTTTCTAACTCTTCCCTATCAGGAAATGCCAAAATTAATTTATCAGCTCTAGGGAGGGATAGGGGATAGGAATTTATTAATTTAACGATTCCCTTTTTATTATCTTCATTTGCTACAATAATATGATACAATAAATGTTCATTTGTTAGAAGAGTTATATACACTGGCTCATAGCCTTGATAAAACCTTACAAGTCGTTTTTTATACTTGCATAATATGTCTAATGACACTAACATATTATCATTGATTCTTCGCGTATTATGAACGAATATATCGCCTTTTTTACTTACCATATTACTATACAGAATATTTTTAAAATTATCGTTTTCATTTCCAAACAATTTTTGTAAATGGCTTAACCTAGCACATCCAAAATCTTGTAAAAAATTAATTACTTTTTGTTTATCTACCATAAAAAACCTCCTAACTAATGATTCTCATTAAATAGCCATATATTAATTTTTTGTCTTCTCTAATTTCAGACACTCTTATCAACACATTATCCATAAAATGTGGATAGTTATTAAATCTTGCAGGAACTCTAACTAAGCAAGTAATATTAGTAGTATCTAATTGAACAATAACACCACTATTTCTTTTTGGAAATGCTATTACTTTTCCAGTATATTCTCCACCTTCAGTTATATATTTTCTTATATTCTTATAAGGATTTTCAAAAAAGTCTTTGCTAGAGAGTTCATAGATATTGTTTTCAATGTCTATTTGCTTGATTCTAACTTTTAGATATTCTCCTGGAGAATATAAGTCTTTACAATTAACAATATAAGTATGTTGTAAGTTATCAGCTTTGATTATAACCTCTTTCCCATATAATTCTACTAAAATGTGTTTTTGTCCAACTGCCAAAATTCTTACTCTTACAGTATCATTTACTTTCAGTTTTGGTAGTTCTAGTTCGGATCGTAACTGCATAGCATCTTTTCGACTTGCTATTGCTATATTGGAAGTTATATCTATTTCCATTACAATAAAATCAATTTCTGCTCCAAGTATTCCTCTAACAACGGATTTATTTATTTTTTCTATACCTAAATGTGTGGCTGGAATTAGTATTTTTATATCTTCGTACCATACAATAGCACACGATATATTTTCACTTTTTAATTTATAATATTCGTCTTCTATGCCACTAATTTTGCCTGTTAGTATTCTTTTTTCTTCTTTACTACGCAATAGCTCTTTTATTGCTAATTCTTTCAAAAAATCACCTCCAAATAAAAAAGCACTTACCTTTTTATTTAGGCAAATGCTAGATTTATATAATTTTATTTTCCTTCTTCATGAAATAAAAAATCACTATCATATTCTTCTAAATTTGGTTTTTGAATATCGTTGTCAGTTACAATATCAAATTTAACATTTCTATTGCAATCCATTTTTAAGAATCCTAAAGCTGTATAATCAATTCTTCTCATAATTAAACCGGTTTCTTTATCAATATAGAAGATTGTTGAATTAATTTTCAGGCTATCTTGGTTCCATACTTTAACAAGAATTGTTGTTCTTCCTTCATATGCTTTTTCGCCCATATATTCAAAATTCATATTAAATACTTCTTCATTAGAAATTATGGAATAGTCGAATCCTCTTTGACTCTCATTATTTTCGTTATAATTTTCTAATGAACTTACAGTTGCGTAATATTTGTTATTATCTTTTTCCCATATATTGATAATTTCATTATTGTTGTAATCTGTCCAACTTAAAAGCTGATCATTATTTACACATTTTACTATATTATCTTTTATATAATATTCTGTTTTATTTTCTTCTATATTTAAAAATAGTATCTTATCTTTAGGAGCATAGTAGTAATTAGAATACTCTTTTCCTTTTTCTAATAGTTTTATAGTTTCTTCTCTAGTCATTGAATTATCTTTATTTAAAAATCCATTAAAATGTATCATTATGAAATATACTATTAATGCTACTAATATTATACTTAATATAATGCCTAAAACTTTAAATATTTTCTTCTTACCCATAAAAATCACTCCTTTTCATTTGTGCAACCGAGCTATCTTGAGTTTTAGAAAACTTTTAGACCTTTGGCTTTGCGTCATAAGCTTTTGCTTACTTTGCTATTTAACAATATCTAACTATATTATAGCATTTTTGACTGATTTCTGCAAATTCTACTTTTTACCTACCTTCTTGTAAACTTGCAAGAACAGCAAATCCCAATCCATAAAATGATATAATCCCTATAATTGCTGATATTATTAACGCTACTAAAAGTTTTATAGCAATTTTTATATTTGTACTATTTTTTGCCTTTTTTAGTATAAAAACTAATTGTACTAAAAAAACAATTACAAAGATAATTAATGGATATAATATTAATTGCATTATTTATATTCTCTCCTTCTAATCTTCAACTATTTCTATTGATTTTAGTTCTAGTTTATCTAAAGGCATATTTAAGTTTTTATATTGCACTTTTACATTTTTTCCTTTTTCTAAATTTCCTATTATTTGAGTATTATCTGTTATATAAGCTTTTACTGCAAATGGATAATTATATCCTGTGTCAGTATGCGTGTCATCTTCCAAACTATATTTTAAATATAGATGTCCAGATTCAGTATAAGCATCTCCAATGGTTACTACTGAAGGATATGTTCGATTGCCTTTTAACGCATCTTGTTTCATTTTATTGTAGTCATTTGATTTTAAAACAGTAATAGGATTATTTTTAGGATCAAAGTCATTATCTCCAAAACTATATCCTTTTTTACTTAAATCTCCACTACAAATAAGCAAATCTCCTTCTTCTATATAGCTAGTATCATATTCTTTTAATGTAAAATAATCGATACATTTTTGTTTTATATCAGTAATATTTGCTCTCGTATATTCTTCCATTTCAAAACCAAATTCTCCAAAATGTTGACCGTTAAATATGTATATATATCCATTGTGATGTAATTCTACCATTCCTTGAATATATACATCTTTAACAACTTCCGTTATTTCATTTTGCCTAGATGTATCATATATAATATTTCCTTCTTTATCATATATAACGGAACTATCTTCTTTAAATTCAGTCTCATTTATTTGTGTATTTTTATTAAAGATTAATATTCCTAATAATATAGCTATTATTAATATAATACAAAGTACTGCAATTATTATTTTTTTCTCTTTCATATCTAATCATCCTTTCAGATTACTATTAATTAAAATGATTATATCATATATTTAAAAAGTATCCCAGTCTATTTTAGGTTTCTTCTTAGTTTTTCTCTTTATCTTTTCCTTTTTACTATTAACTTGTACTTTTTCAGGCATATTTTTAGTCCATTTAGGGGTATATTCCAAAACAGAACTATCTTTTAGTTTTTTTGCAAGTGGATGTTCTGTATATCTCATTTTGTCTAGTAATAAAGGCTTATTTCCTCGCAAGATTACTAAAAGCTGTGTAGCTGCCATTCTTAATATTTCATCTTTATTTAGCAAGTTCCTTTGTAATGTTGTTATATTTTTTTGACCATACTCAAACTCTCCTTCAAGTCCAGCATCTTTTTTTATACTTTCAGTTTGGACTGTTGATACACCAACTAAATCACAAAAAAAGCCGAGCTGTTAGCGTGTCTGTTGTACCTAAACTAATTCGTAGGTCGCAGTTACCAACTATCTCATCAGAGAGACCATTTGGATAACGATTGTCTAATTGACCGTTTATTTTGAGTAATTGGAATTAGGGAAATTCCGGCGACTGCGGACTGTGCTAATCTTACGATTAAAGTCAGGAATAGCACCAATATTTGCGAACTCGTCTAAAAAACAAAATACTTCATTTTCACATTTTCCAGTTGGCTGTGAATCAGCATATCTAACTAATTTGATAAATAAAAATGTAAAAAATAAAGAAGATAAAAAATCATTTGAGGAATCGACATCACTTGTTACAATATAATAAATACATGGTTTCTTTCCTGGTAAGGTTAAATCAATATCACTTTCATTTGTTAGTTTTTGTAAATCTTCATTTTGAAAAGCTTGTAGCCTAGTTCCAAGCCCTGTAATGACTGATGCTTTTATTGTATCAGAACCACTTGCAAAAATATTATAGCTCATTCTTGCTGGGTGGTCTTGTGGTATTTTGTTAAATATATTGTCTATTTCTTCAATATCACCATTTGCAATGTGATGGTAGACATTAGATAGAGTATTTTTATCAGATAAATTCTCCAAAAAATAGAATAAAAAGGCCTTCAGTAGATTTTCTTCAGCTCTTGGCCAAAAGTCGTCTTTTCCACTTTTCTTTTGTGTGTTACTAATAATTACATTTGCTGTTGCTTGAACATCTGTTATGGTCTCGTTTTCTCCTAATGGATTCCAACGGTCAGAGTGTCGCATATCTTTTAAATTAAAGACCTTTACTATATAGCCAATACTTCTAAAATAGCTTGAGGTTGTTCGATAAATTTCGCCCTTTGGATCAGTGCAAATAATTGACTTTAAATATTTAGAAAGTTCAAGTAAATTAGTTAGTAGAAATGAAGTTGTCTTCATACTTCCGAGAGCTACCAAAAACAGCAATATTTTTATTAAAATAACTGTCAAAAGGTAGTTTTATAATATCGCCATTTAATTTGCCTAAGATAATACCAGGAATATCATTAATTCCAAGAACTTCTTTTAGCTCCGTTTCATTCATCCAGTTAGAAGTTCCATAAGTTCCATCTTCTGTTTTGAAATTAATTCCTTTATTTTCGTTTTCTTTTTTGAATAGTACAAGTAATATGTCTATGATAATAAAAAACGAAATAAGGGCGATTATGAAGCAAATAAGTACATATAAATTAGCAGTAAGTACAATATTCTTTCCAAAACATACATTTAAAATTCCAATATAATTTTTTACATTAATATCTAGTACAATATTTAAGATTAAACACAAAAATAAAAATATGTAAAAACATATCTTCTTAATCATAATAATTTCGTTCTTTGTCAATATATTCTTCCAAATTCACAGTAATATATCGTGCTGTTGGAAGTTCTTTTTTTAATTTATTTTCTAATTGTGTATCGCATATAATATCAATACTTTTATTTCTATTTTCTCTTAAAAATTGTTTAATTCTAGTTACTTTTTCGGTATCTAAAAAGTAAAAATACGCAATATATGTCTTTTTATAATCTGTATAGTCGCAAAAACTATATTCAGATAAAACAACTTTATTTTTATAATACCTATCCATAATTTTAGCCCAATTTATACTATGTAGATATTTTAATTTTTCTCGATTTTCGGTTGTATCTGTAATAATTAAAACTTGATTCATACCAAAAGCGAAATCATTTATATTGACTTTTGATGGATCAGCAATTAATACAATGATATTTTTATAACACTTTTCTTTTTGAATGTCATAAACTACTGACATTACATATTTAGAATCCTGTTCTTCTGTAATTTGATAAGTTAAATATTCAAAACCATTTATCTCAAATATTCCTATGAATCTTCTAGCTGTAACAGTAAATTGTTCTCTATCTTTTATATTAAAAGATGGGGTAAAGGTAACTAATTCACATTTATTATAGAATGCACCTAGATTACTAAGTTGTAATAACCTAGATAAATATTTCTTATTTCTATTTCTTTTGTTATATTCAAAGTTAAATAGCCTACAATATTCAATTCCTATTTCATCAAGCATCAAGTTTGATTTTACTTTCTTGATAAAATTCTTATCAATTAAATTATTGACTCTATTTCTATAATAATATTTGCTAGAAGGAAAAAAGTATTGACTATCTGCCATACTTAAATATTGAAACTTAGCAATGAATTTTATTAATTCAATTTCATTCTCACCGATTTGGAAAATAGTTCAAAAAATCACCTCCCATTAATTTAAAAATTTTTTCAATAAATTGTCCGTTGGTAAGATATTCGATAGCATACGCTATCGCCTACTTACCTCCACTCAAAAAACTATCAAATTGATTTTTTCTAATCCTTTATTTTCAAAGGTTTGCTCGTTTCGCTACCTATCAAATTTTGCCACATTAGAAACTATCAAAAATTTGATACTTTTTGATACAGTTTTTTTCTAAATTTGGAATGATTTTTTTACTATCACATACATAAATTTCTGTGTGTGGAGTTTCAGAAAATTCACCCTTTACCGCATAAGACATTTTTGTCATATTATCATCTTGAATAATTTTACTCATAACCAAGCTATCTGCAATTGGTTTTATGTATTTATTATCGACATCCCAACCAACTATTTTGTCAAATATCTTGATATAGATAAAAATTTCATTTTCAAATAAATTACTAAATTTTTTAGTACATTCAGCAACATTTAATAAAATTCTTTTGTGTGTATGTGTTTTTTGATTTTTTAAACTTTTATATGATGGCAATACTTCAGGAACATATATTTTCAATATTCCATTATGAAAATCTGCCTTATATTCATTATCAATTGTTTTAATTTTTTCGTACTCAAATTCTACATTTTGGTTATATAGCTTAATTTCAGCTAATATATTATATCTTGCTCTTTCAAAGTTCATTAAAAAACTTTCTATTTGTAAATCTGTTAGACTATTATTTCTCATAATTAAGTCTATATTTTGTTGTAATTTCAATAAATTTTTTTCTAAATTTTGATTTATAATCATAAATAAAGTCCTTTCCTTAAAATATTATTGAAGGGCAATACAAAAAGGAAAACACTTTATTTCTATTCTTCGTTTGCTACAAATTTGTCATAAGCTGCAAAAACTTCTTCTGTAAGTTCTTCTCGAACTTTACTATTTAAAGGATGGCACATATCTCGATATTGTCTTTCCTCATCATATAATCTTCTTGAAGGCATTGAGATAAATCTGCCTCTTTCATTTTCTAATAATGTGATTCCTCTAATAATAAACTTTTCACTTAAAATAACATTAGCATACGCTAAAACTGGTCCTCTCTTTTTTGCTCTAAAAATTTTAACATTTGTAATTTTCATAATAAAAATCCTCCTATAAATTTATTTTTGAAGGGCAAATTTATAGTAAATTACTAACTTTTCTATTTACCTGTTTTAGGCAAAATTTCTTCGTGTTTTTCTTGTGGTATATGCGTAATTGTAGTCCATTTGCTGTTAGCTTCAGCAGTTACACCATAGTAAACACCTACTGTCTTTGTATGATTAGTAAAAGTATCATTTTCTTTTAAAGTGTCAAATGATTTACATTGCATTGTTGGACTTGTACTTTCTTTAAATCCTTTTTCTACTTTTCCAAAATCATACATTGTTTCAGTAATATATTCGTCCTCTGCAAGTTCTATTGTTGTAAAGTCTAAATCGTAGTTTTCTTTTGTACTTAGATTATCTCTAAATAAGATATAATCTTCTGACTTATTTGTTTTATAAAATACTTTATAAGTTAAGTCTTGATTCCAAGTACCAGTTGTCATTTTTTCTAGTCTAATATAGTCAGTTGGTATATAATCAAACCATTTAAAGTTTTCTAAAAATACATTTGATGCGTTTCCTACATTTGTAAAAGTATAATCAACTTTTTCTCCTGGTTTAATTTCTGTTGTACCTTCTTTTTCAACTGTTACCTCAATATCTGTACTATCATTTTCAATAGTTATAGGGACAATTTCATGATTTTTAACTATTTCAAATTCAAAAGTATTTTCATTCAATAAATAATAAACAGAACCTGTATCTAATTCTTTTAGATAGTATTTTCCTTTGTAGATGTCTTTACTTGTTGCTTTTCCTAAACTATCTGTGGTTAATGTTTCAATTAAATTATTATCTTGATTATATAGTCCAAATACTGCTCCTTCTATCTTTTTATCTTTATCTTTTGAATCAACTTTTGTAATTTCAACATTTCCTCTAATTCTTTCGTTTTCAAATACAACATCTTTTATTTGATTTTCTTCTAATGTAATTGTTTTTTCTTCATTGGTTATGGCATATTCCTCACTTGTTTCTGTTTCTACTAATTTTAAACTTTCATAATCTCTTAATGGATATTTTTGTGTAAGTGCTTCGCCGTTTTCGTTTGTAACAATAGTTTCTAATAAGTTATTGTCTTTATCAAAAACATTAAATTTAACACCTTCTAATTTTATTTGGTTGTTATCTTTATCAACTTTTATTATTCTTATTTGTCCCTTTTTAAGTTCATTTTCAATAATGTTTTCTTCTGTTGTATCCCATTTAACCTCAACTGTTTTGTCAGCTGCTAAGTTGTACCATTTTCCTGTATTTTTTTCAATTAGTTTATATTCTCCAATTCTTAAGTCATTTACTTGGAACTCTCCGTCTACATTGGTTGTATAAGTTCCTATAACTCTTTTAAATTCTTCTGAATATAAATCAAAATCGACATTTCCCAAAGCAATTTTGTGATTATCTTTATCTACTTTGTAAACCTTTAAATTTCCTCTTTTGTGTTCATTTGTTATAGTTTTAGTAGTAGTTTTATTATATTCGACATCTATATCAAAAGTAGATTTATTTAAAATATATTTATCATTTGTTGCAATTTCTTTTAGTATATATTTTCCTTGATACAACATTGAAAAACTAGCTTTTCCGTTTTTATCTGTTGTTACATTTCCTATAACTGTTCCATCAGGTTTTTGTAATTGGAATGTAACACCTTCAATACCACCTCTTGTTTCAGCATCTATTTTATCAAGCTGAATTTTGCCAGTATTCGTTTTTACATTTAGTTTTGCTTGACCTGATACATCTCCAAACGGATCATAAGTCAACATGTAATCTTGTGTTCCAGGTACTGTTGTTCTTCCATAAAATACTGGATAATTTTTGCATTTTGCTCTTAATACCACTGTTACATTTACATCTTTATCCAATTGTGATTTTGGAATTTTAACCTTAAAATGTTCATTTCCTCCAAATGTTGATTTTTCTGTGTTTGACATATTAGTAATTTTACTTCCGTTTGGCATTCCTGCTGTTGAAATTATTGAATATTCGCTTGTTTCAACTGGACTGTCAACGACATATTCTTGTGAATAATAATCGCCATCTTCAAAAAATGAACCTATTTTATTTGCTTGAACATCTGTATTCATAGGCGTTTGATTTCCGTTTCTACCGAATGTTTACAAGATTAACAATTGCATTTTTTATAGCAACACCTTGTGCATCGCCACCCTGATAATAAGAACTTGGATCTCGATTGTAAAGGATGCAGTAAACGGCTTGCTTTGTAGCAACGAAAGCATCTTGATAATTTGCAACACCCATTGCTTCAGGTGATTGGTAAGGATAACCATTTATTGCGACACGCCATAAACGAACATCGTTCATAACCTCATTTACATTAACACCATAGCTTTCTCCAGCTTGTGGAGTTCCAACACCTGGTGCATCTTTATCAAGACAATAAGCTGGGTATTGTCTGCCACCTTGCTCATAGTAAGCATAGTGAGTTATGATATAAGACCAAGCGTGTTGGTTAGTATCATAAAATTGCAAATGCCTTCCACATTCGCCACCATTTCTAACAACTGCTGAATTAATTTCAACAGCATTTACGAAATTTGAAAATGTTGATAATAATGTTAGTATTAGCATTAAAATTGCCATACTTTTTTTTGTTATTTTTTTTAACATAATAAAATCCTCCTTTTTCCATTAAAAATAGACACTTTCATAAGTGCCTATAATTTTTTAAAATATATAACATTCTGTCATTATAAATTGTCCGTTGTTGTAATAATCTTCGGCATAAACTCTAATCGTACCAAAAGAATATTTTATAAAGTTGATTATTCGTGATTCTGCGAAAGTGAATTGATTTGTTTTAGTTCTTATTGATGGGTCTACTTGTATAGTATATCCGTGTGTTTTCATATTGTCAGATGGGTTATTGTTAATTACACTTTTTATTCTATTAATCATTGTGTCATTTCTAACAAATTTTTCTCCCTCTGCTTTTGTAGTTTGAGTTTGTGCCTGTGTTGTAGTAGTTTGTTTTTGTGGAGTATTTGCCACACTTTGCTGGGTTGTCTGTTGTTTTTGACTTTGTACTGGTGTACTTTTCTGTGTTTGCTTTTGATTTACAGTTGCAGTTTTACTCTCATTTGGTTTGACTGTATTTACTTGTGATGTTTCTGTCTGTTGGTTATCAGCTACTTTTGGCTGTTCTTCTGTTTCCTCTGTAACTGCTTCAGCAATTTCCATATTTGCAAAATCCTCTAATTGTTCATTTGTTTGTTCCTGTGTAGTATTATCAGTTGTAGCATCAGCAATAGTTTCTTTGGCGTTCATTTTACTTTTTACAGTAAACAATATCCCCAATAAACAAATTACACTAACCATTAGTAAAATAACGATTCTACTAATTAATTTTTTCTTATTTTTCATAAAACATCACCCTTTCTTATTTTTATTAGTATATAGGGTAACATGTTTTATATCATTTTGACAATGCTCAAAAGAAAATTTTTTATTTTTCTTCTAATGCTTGAACGCAAAGCCTTTGGTCAGGTTGTTTTCTAACACAAGTTAATAAAGTTAAAATATTTTCATTACTTTTTTCTAATTTTGACCAATCTGTTGCAGAAATTTGTGTAATACTATTAACTTTATATTTTTTTGTGCCTAAAAAACTTGTATAGGTTATTTTGTCACCATTTTCTAAAGTATATAATTTAGCCCAATAATTACTAGAATTATGAGCTGCTAAACATACATTGCCATTTAAGTATGAAGAATTATCAAAGTGTCCTACACCTTTATCAAGTGTTTTTAGTGTAGTTCCCTCATAAATCAAACCCTTAAAACCTATCTTGTCAATTTCAATAACACCAATTACAGTTTCGCCATCAATTTTTAGCTTTAAGTCATCATTATTGGTGCAATTATCTATTCTTTCTTGAACATTATTGTCAGAGTAAATTTCACACACACTGTCAACTTTTCTTTTATTAGCAAAATGTTTTACAATAAAAAATGTTGATATAATTGCAATAATGATAACTATTACTATAACTGATATTGTGATAGCTTTTTTTATGTTTTTACTCAATTTTTATCGCCTCCTTTCGTTCAAAAATAATAGAACTAGCTAATTATCTAGTTCTAAAATACTTTTAATATATTTTGAAATTTCGGAAAACTGACTAGGATTTGTAATTTTTTTAATTACATCGTCTAAATCAAAAGGATCAAAGACAAAATCATAAATTCCTAAAGTTAAGGCATCTTTTAGCTCTTTGACCTTATCATTTTCCAAAATTAAAATAACTTGTAAATTTTTTTCTCTAACTTTAAACATAAAGTCTTTGAAATTATATTTATTAGGTTGAATAGTAGCAATTAGAGTTGTTGCTTGTTGTTCTTCTAAAATATAATCAGGGTAATATACAATTCTACTATTTTCAATTTTTTTGCTTAAATCTCTATCTAATTGTTCATTATCTGTAAATATTAAAACCAATTTAAAAAACCTCCTTAAAAATTTATTCAAAATAGTCTTCAGGATTAGCATAATTTCCATTAATTCTAACCTCAAAATGTGCGTGAGGTCCTGTTGAATAACCAGTTGATCCAACTTTTAAAACTGCTTGTCCCTGTTCTACTACTTGATTTGTTTTTACTAATATTTCGCTACCATGTGCATAAAGAGTAACAATACCATTGCCGATGGTCTATCATAACCATATTTCCATAAGCTGAATTATAACTTGCATTGATAACTGTTCCATTTGCCATTGCTACAAAAGTTGCTCCCATTGGTGCGCCTACATCTGTTCCAGTATGTAATTTATAAACTTTAGTAATAGGATGAACTCTCATACCAAAATGAGAAGAAATTTTTGTATATCCAGGTATTGGCCACTTAAACATTCCTTTTGCTACTAGACTTTTACCATCTGTTATAATTGTCGCTGAAGAAGTATTGTTTTGTAACCAACTTACATTTTCCTCACCTTCATAATAACCATTAGCTGCTTGTATAACGATTTCAACATCTTTGTCTAAATCGTCTTTTCTAATATGTAATTTATTTTTTAAATATTCTCGTAATCGTGAATACTTTTCCCCAATTAGTTCCTCATTTGTGAATACTTTACCTGTTATTTTTGTATTTCCATTAGTTGTTGTTTGCTCTTGATAATTATATTTGTAATGTCCCATTATGGTATCGCTTTCTATTAGTACAAAAGATGTCTCTTCTTTAGTAGAAGTAGTTTCTTTTCCATCTTCATCTTTTGTAGTAGTTTCAACTTTTAAGGTTACTGTTTCATATTTAAAGGTACTCTCAAATTCCTTTGCTACTTGATTTAATAAATTTTCGTCTATTTTTGTATGATTCGTCATATTGTGAAAAGCCATTAAAGCATATAAATGCGACCATTGAATCAGTTTATCATTTTCTCTATTATTCATATCAAGTAAATATTCAGTTTTTTCACTACCTTTATAATTATGACAAGTATTTAAGTATTCAGATTTTTTGATACATTTATTTTTTATTTCCAATTGTGCTGGTGGCATAGAAGCATCGTCAGTTTGTACCTCTTGAACAAAGATAGCATCTATAATTGAACATATTGCAAAAAATAACAAACCTATTATGATAATAAATGGCAAAAATGGCTTTATTACTTTAAAAGCAATTTTTTTAGCTTTATTTTTCACCTTTGATTTTGCTTTTTCTTTAAGGCTCATCATTATCACCTAGTTTCTTTAGGTTTTCAGTATCTTTTGTAACTTTACTTATATATTCAGTATTTTGGAAATTAGTTTTAATATGTTTATTGCCTTTATATGAATTATTATCAAACTTACCTTCAGCAAGACTTGCACCTGTTTTTAGATATGTTTTTGTGGCATTATAACCAGTTTTTAAAACACCACCTGCAACATTTTTAGGATTTATTTTATTTCCATTACTTATATTTTGCTTATTTTCTCCGTTTGGCTTTGGTATTGTTATTTGTTTGTTTTCTTTTTGTTTTTGTATTACATCTCTAATAGGATTTACATTTCCGTTGTAATCTTTTTCAGGACTTAAATTTTCTGTTGGATTAACAACTGATTTTACTCTTGATACAAAACCTTTGAAACCATTTCCAGAACCTTCATTATTTCCATTGTTATTTGAAATATTAGAAGATGGACTTTTAAATTGTTCTTTTATTGCACCTAATCCGAATCCCATCATAGCACCCATTCCCATAACTCTACCTGTCATTTGTTCATTATCCACACCAGCAATCCTACTTGTTAGGTTTTGTAAACAATTTTGTAAGGCATCTGCTAAAGGAAGAATCATCATAGCCCATATAAGACTAACAGCCCAGCCACCACCACTAGGCAAAAAAGCAAGATATATTAAAAACAAAAAGCAATATATAAATTGCATAAATATATTCATTATTATTTGACCAGCCCAAATACTTGCAGCCGTTACATTTTTGTTAATTATCCATAAACCACAAGCAACAGGGGTAAAAATACAAAATATTATAATTGTAAATTGTCTAACAATAAATTTGATATTTAATTTTACAAAAAGATAAATAAACATTGCTATAACTAAAGCTGTTGTAATAGCATTTCCTGTTCTAATGCTTGTTAGCATACTATTTCCTAGTGAACTATCCAAAGTACCACTATTAGCTGCTGTTACTAATAAATGTACTAAACTGTTATTCATAAATAATAAAAATCTAATAAATAATGGTGCTAAAGCAATCGCAACACCACCGAAAACATAACCTCATTAAACTTTCTTTTGCTTCATTCTTTTTAGCTGTATTCATACCAGCAATCATAATTTTATACGATAAGATAAATACTGCAATTAAAATTAGACTACTAGAAATAATCGCAAAAACAGTGTACCATTTCATAGTTTTATTCCATAAGTCAGCTGTAAAAGGGGATAGACTATCATTTTCAGCATTATTATTAAAAATTAATGTATCATAATCTTTAAATCCAACATTTGCCTCTTTTCCAGTAGTAAAATCAAAGACGGTTTGTGCTATTCCTCCAATACATTCAGCAATTATTTTTTCAAAAAGTGATCCATCTTCTTTTTTAATTTGGTCTTTAAATTTGACATCGTCAGCAAAGCACATAGGGCATAATAAAAAAAGAATTGTAATTACTACCAATGCACTCTTAAAAATTTTTTTCACATTATCACTTCCCATTATTAAATTAGGGCAATAGGAAACTTTTTTAAGTAAATACAAATTCTTTTTCATAAGGTGTTATTATAAATTTTATGGCTGTTACACTATTATTAAGACTTACTACACATTGACCTGGCGATGCAGTTGTTAAAAATTCTTTTGTTCCTTCAGCTAAATTAAAAAAGTCTACAACACTATCTACGCTACCAGGACTTTGCTTAAATAAGTACCTAGTTGAACATATATTTATAATAGTTTTTCCGTTCATCACAACCGTAAAAATTCGTCAATAAATTGGCTACCGAATAAATAGAGGAACATTGTATTTACGACCCCTACGAGCTACATTTACAAGAAACTCTGCCGATTCTTGATATTTTAAAAACAACCAAGCCTCATCACATACAATAATTTTTTTCTTTTCTCTATTTTTCAATATAAACTTTTGCCATACCCAAGTTAGAATAACAAAACTAGAGTAAAGTTTTGTAAATTCGTCCTTAATTTCGCTCATATCAAAGCAAATAATATCTTCGGAAGATGTGATTTTACTTTCACAGTCAAAGATTCCTAGAGAATTACCTTGTAAAAATGGTACAAGAATATCTGCCAACTCTTCACATTTTCCTCGTTCTTGTAATTTCCTTTGAAAATCGCTCAATGTAGGCATCTTCTTTTGGATTTTTCCGACTGCATATTTACCATTGTCTAGCTTTCCTCCTTTTCTTTCGTACAATGAATTTATATCTGTTGTAATACCTTTTTCGCTATATAATTGATTAACTACAACCTCTATTTCAGTATTTTCTGTTCCTGTTAGTGTTCTTCCGTAATTTCTACAAATTGTTGCTAGTAATGACCTTATTTCAGCCACTTTGTCGTTTATATTTAAAAATTTGTTATGACCTTTTATGTCAGGTTCTATTTCAAAAGGATTTATTCCAGCTGATTGCCCCTGTTCAATTTTTATAATTTTCCCACCAAGCATTTTTGTAAGATTTGCATATTCACCGTTCTACATCTATAAAAAAAGCACCACAACCGAGTTGTTGCAATGTTTCTAGCAGTTAATGTCTTTAATGCTACACTTTTTCCTCCTCCACTTGTACCACAAATAAATACATGAGGATTTGGCAAAGCAGGAGGACCGAATAAAAGTATCTATGTAGACAGGTGCATTCGTATACATATTTCGACCGATAAAAATTCCTTTATCGTGGCTTAAATTAGGATTAGAAATTGGAATTAATGTTGCAATACCGACCTGCTACCATATTTCTCTCATGATTTGGAATAGGTATCTCACCAGTTGGAAGAATTGTTTTATAGCCTTCTAATTGTCTAAAGGTTAATGTTCTTATCATTGCTGTTTTTTTGTTTAATTCACTTTCTAATATTTTTGTCTTTTCGTTAAGTTCTTCAAGACTTTCAGCATTTAGAGATATAAAGATAGTTGCGAAGAATAATTTATCTTGATTCGTTTGTATAAGCATTCTTAAATCTTCCAAATCTCCAATTTGTTTTTCAAGTTCAGGCAAATGTAGTATATTTCCGTTGTCTTGAATATGTTGCATATTCACTTTGACTTTGTACTAATTTTTTTGTTAATTGATTAATAGTATTTCCATTGTTAGCTGGTTCAACTTTTACAGAAATATTAATATTTCCAATATGAAATAGACTGTCTAACCAACTTACCCAAGTTTGTTCAGGATAAATAGTTAATACAAACATTCTACTAAATTTATTATAACCAAGAACTAGATAATCTCGTTTTTCTTGTAATGCATCAGGCAAAATAATGTCTGCAATAGTAGGAACATTATCAAATATGTTTATTTCTTTTTTCTTTTGTTTTCTGTTTTTTACCAACATATAGATTTTTCCCTCCTTCTTTTAATTTACTAATATTTAAACCGGAATTTTTGTTTAATTCCCTATAAATTAAATTATAAAGTTCGTCTTCGTTAAGTATCTCGCACATAATTTTTGCTCTTAATAGATTTCCTGTAAATGCTGTTGATTTTCTATTTAATTCCTCAATAGCGTTTTCATATAGTCCATCATAAGAGATAATTGCATAGTTTTTTACAACTGATATTGTTCTATTTTCCATAAGGTTTTGTAGATATTCTATTAAGTAATCTTTATATTCCTTTATTTTAAAGCTATTTGCTTTATTTTCTTTTAGCAATGAGATTACTTTGCTAGTGTCTATAAATTCTGTTGTGCTAAAAAATTGAATGGGATAGTCTATTGCTAAAGCTGTTTGGATCAGTACATTTTCAATTGCATTTTGTTCAGAATCTGAAAGCATATTGTAATCAATATTTCCAAGCCTAATAATATTAGAATATCTATTGCCTAAACAGATAATAGTATCCTTAATTTTCATATCAAATATATCTGCTAGTTGTTTTTTATGACCTTTTTTACTTTTTTCTTTTGTATCATTTTTTGAATCTTGCTTAAGATTAGTATTTACAGTCTTTTTCTTACGGTTTAGATAAACTGCTGTACCAATTACAAAAGCAACAGTCAAAAATAGAAAAATAAACATTATAATCATTTAATACACCTCTCATATACAAATTTTTTCTTACGAAAGATATACTTTATTGCAAAATAAAAGAACTTATCAAAGTTCTGTTCACCAATTTTTAAAAAGCTACATAGCAAGAAAAAGGTTGCTACTAAGCTAATGAAAAATATTTTTATGATTAAAGGAATAGGCATTGCAAGTGTTCCTAAACTAGATGCACCTAGCATTATATAAAGAACTTGCCTTAAACTTAAATAACCTCCAAAAATCTTTTCTTCGCGTTTTATATCAAATGGCACTTTAAAAATTCTCATAATCTGTTACCTCCTAACTTCCAAGCAAATTGCCGGAATTATTAGTTGCAACATTTATGATAATACCTGCTATGATTAAACTTGCACCAAGTATAACGCCACCACCACAAATCCAAGCAAGTGATCCTATTGATTCAGCTCTTTTTTGTGGGTTATTAGCATTAGCAATCATTTTTATTGCTGCAACAACTACACTTGCAAAAATTAAAACACCACCTAAAGGCATTGCAATAGAGGTTATAACTCTTTTTATATTGTCTGTTGCTGTTTGCACCTCTGCTGTTCCAATACCTTCAGCAAAACAAACATTGCTTTTAATTGCTAATAATGTAATTGTTGTTCCTATTGTAGATAATTTAGTTAGTAAATGTTTTTTCTTTTTTGATAAATTCATAATTTAATCACTCCTTTTACAATTTTTTGAAGGACTAATTGTAAAAGAAACACTATTTTTAAATCAAATTCTTAAAATAGACAATAAAAAAAGGAATACATAGAAAAAGTATATTCCCAAACAGAAGGCACATTGAAGATGTTAAGAACTTTGACTTTATCTTTTGTGATTTTATCAAGCATCCTATTGAAAGCATAATAAGTGAAAATATTAACAATGTTACAAGTATTATTAACATTACCTTAAAGCCCACAAAAAAGATGTTAGATACAATATTTTGAAAATTATTCATATAATCATTTAGCATATTTTCAGCTCCTTTTAGGTATTATTGTTAGTATATTTATTGATAATAGACCTTTTGTAATAATTTAATAAATCATTTGGCGAATGTTCTTTTGAAATATAATACAAATTTAATAAAGACTCTCTACTTAACTTTGAAAGTAGAAAGTCAAAATCACTATTGTATAACTCATACAAAATGTAAATGATATCTTTTATGATATCTATCTTATCTTGTCGCATCATTTGAACCATTTTAGGTGTATATAATAATTCTAGGCGTTTTAATATTTCATAAAAACAATTTGGAATTTTAAAGCTATTATTCATTATTAAATTAAATAAATCATCCTCATTTATATTATTATTTATAATATTATCTTTGACATTTTCGTCAATACCCTCTTGACATTTCTGAAGGGAGGGGTATTGATTTTTTTGACAATAGGGTAAATCCACAATATAGATATACCTAGCTATGACTTCTTTATTTTCATTTCTTTGTACTATCACTTGAATAAAACCTAGTTTTTGTAAATGTGAAAGCCATCTACTTACTGTCTCAATGCTTACATTATATAAATTTGCAAAATACCTATTTTGTGCATAGCAATAACCATTTTTAGTTGACAATGATGTTATTTCTCCATATAACAATTTTTCATTTGCTTTTAATTCTTTTGAATATCTAACCGTAGCTGGTATAATTGCATAATAATTACTTTTATTTTCTTCATTCACTTTTTTTCTCCGTTTCTATAAAATTTTTCTTTACATTTTTTATTATAAAAATACAGTTATAAAAAAAAAAGACCAACATTAGTCTTGGTAACATAAAATATATAAAACCTTAAATTAATATAAAAAATAAATGGGGAATAGCGAAATTAGTCCCCATTTATTACCCAAAAACATAACTTAAAATAATTCTAAATAATTTTTTCTAATTTATTTTAATTTATAATAATTTTTTGTTTTATCGCTCAAAACTATTGAAATATCAAGAAAAATCGTATATAATCAGTAAATATAAGGAATTAAGAAAACGAAGACGATATACAGAGCCACATCTCTTGTAATGCGGGGGTCCTCAGTTCGAATCTGAGAAGTGGCTCCAATTTATAGCAACTTACGAACTATGAAAGGTTTCGTAAGTTTTTTCATTTTTAGAAAAGATGAATTTAACTTAATATAAAAATACCAAAAATGTTCTCTTTCCAAAAAAGAGGGCATTTCTTATTCTTGAGTTTGAAATAGTACAAAAATTAGATCCAAATGCAGAAATATTAGAAATTATTAAAGATTATGATTACACATTTAAAAATGGTAAAATTAAGAATATATGGGTAATAATTCACAATTTATTGAGCCAATAGAATATTTAATTACATATCCATCTACTCTTACTATTTACGAATATAAAGTAAATGAGATTGCTAATAAGCAATTCTATATTAAAGAGAATAAGCAAAATTAAGATTAGCAATATGTATGTGGATAATTATAGTCATACTAATTTAGATTATGATAAAAAAGAAATATATAAATATTTTGATAATTTGGTAAAAGGAATTAATATAGAATACAGAACAACAACTATTCAAAACAAATTAACTAATGAAGGTATAAAAAAATTAATATATACAATAAGTTTTAATGGGTGAAGATAATCTATAAAACATTTGGGATTTTAAAGTTTTAATATTTATATAATAAGTTATAAAGAGTTTGCCCTCACTGGATTTCATTCTATTTATGCGACTAAAAAAGTATACAGTTATAGAGATTTTACAAGTTTAAAAAAATTATCTCATGAAAAGATTAAATTGATAGAAATTTTACTGCGTTTTATTCTTAAATAAAAAATAATATTGCCACACTGCAACGGTTTCGTTTACTTTCTCACAAGCAAGACTTGCTCAAAGGCAATCTCAACCTAACAAGTTCTTAATAAATAACAGCCGATGTCAAAATATAGGCAAACGGAACTTGTACAAATAAGATAAACTTATTTGACAATGTTAGTATAGCACAATGTTGCAGTGTAGATAATAAAATATAATATTTATTATCAAGTAAAGAAATATATAAATAAATACGTAGAACTTCTAAGAAAAAGTGCAGTTGGTCGAAAACGCCACTGCACTTTTCCTCGAAGTTTTAACAATTTATGCCTACGAGAATTATTCTCTTGTAGTTTTTAGAAGGCATAAATTGTCAGACAATAAGCATTTGACATATATTTTTTTAATGTTTTAATAAAATAGTAATTTATTGAGAGATTTTCTATTTTGCAGAGAGCAAAAAATTCAATTTGCAATATTTAACATAATATGGTATAATTATATTAATACAGGATTTCTAAAGTAATACTCCTGTATGTATATATCAATTATTATTGCAATACAAATTAAGGAGGTAAACTATGGCAAGAAGAAAAAAAGAACAAGAAGGTATTCAAATAACCAACACAAGGGGAGAAACTGTAATCAAAACAAATACAGATACCGTAATCGTTGGAAGAAAACCTAAAAAGGGTGAGACAATACGTAGCAAAAATGTTAGCATTCAAAATAATGGAAATGTCGGTTCACAAAATATTTTTAATCTTGACACAGTTGAGGGAGATTTATATTTATAAATTTCCCAAAAAGAAAATTCGCCTCGCAAGAAGCGTTTTTTCTTTTTCTACTACCTGATGTTAGTGAATAAAATGTTCTAAAAATTTTTGCCTTCTATAAATCCTATCCATTTGCCTTTTTCATTTTTTACACCTTGCATATATACTCTTTGATTTTTAGAATTTACAAATATGAATACATCTTTTCCAGTTTTCTTAATTTCTTCATAATTCTTTTTTATTTTTTCAATAGATTTTTCATTGTGGCAATCAAATAGACTTTTTCCTATTAAGTTTTTTCCCTTTTTTAGATAATGGTCTTGTGCTGGTTGATTCATAAATCTAATAATGTAGTCATTATCTACAAAAACAATAAAATATGGATAACTATTCAAAATTCCTTTTGAAATATTATTTATTTAATCTAATTTCAAACTCTATAGTTTCATTATTACTTTTTGCATAAATAGTTCCATTGTGCAATTCTACTATTTCTTTTGTTATTGCAAGTCCTAATCCTGTACCACCATTATTAGTTTGCCTTGCCTCATCTCCTCTATAAAATTTGTCAAATATTCTTTCAAGTTTATATTTAGGAATAGTTCGTCCCTCATTTTTAAATATTATTTCAATATTTTCTTCATTTTCAATCATAGTTATTTCAATAACAGTATTTTCATAACTATAATTAATAGCATTCTTTAATAAATTTCCAAATGCCCTCGCTAATTTATCTCCATCTGCATTATATATTAAATTGTTTGGCTTATTTATATCTAACTTTAAATGTCTGTCTTCTAACATTGGATAAAATTCTTCTATTAACTGTTTTAATAATGTTACCAAATCAATATTTGTTTTGTTTATAGGCATGTCTTTCAAATTATATCTAGTAATTTCAAAAAATTGATTAGTAAATTCCTCAAGTCTTAACGATTTATCAAGTGCTATTTTTATATATTTATTCTGTAAACATTTTGATATTTCTTTTTCTTCATTAAGTAAAGATAAATAACCTATTACTGATGTAAGGGGAGTTTTTAAATCATGAGCCATATACATTATTAAGTCATTTTTCTTTTGTTCTGCTTCTTTTGCTCTTTTTATATTTAAAATATATTCATATTTAATTTGATTTAACTTTTCCGAGAATTTAGTCATTTCATTATTCAATTCTATATTTTGACTGTCTTCATTTAAAATGCTATCAAATGATTTATATAATTTTTCTATATTGTCAACCTTCTTGGAAAAAAATCTGTATAATGCAACTATTAAAATAACTAATGTATAAAGAACAAAAATTGCCTCTTTACTATTAATACACCAATAATATAAATCATAATTTAGTTTATATAATGTATTTCCTAAAAAATTTCCTAAAAATCCGTCTAAAACTACTATATAGAATATTATTGCCACAATATAGTAAATTATAATTCTAAGAGTTAGTTCACCTACTAGTTTCATTTTTTCATTAAATAATTCTTTATTTTTCAATTTTATATCCAACTCCCCATACTGTTTTTATAAATTTAGGATTTTTTGTGTCTTCATTCAGTTTTTCTCTTATTCTTCTAATATGTACCATTACAGTATTATTATTTTCTAAATATTTTTCTTTCCACACTTTTTCAAATAATTCTTCTGAACTTACTACATTTCCTCTTCTGTGTGCCAAATACAATAATATATCAAATTCCATTGGAGTTAATTCAATATCATTATTATATAGTTTACAGATATGTTTTTTTGAATCTATTTCTAATCCATTTATATAAATAATATTTTCCTCATTCTTTTCATTATATTTTGTGTATCTTCGATATGCTGATTTTACTCTAGCTATAAGTTCTAATGAATTAAAAGGTTTTGTAATATAATCATCTGCACCCAAAGCTAAACCTTGTATCTTATCTTTATCTTCAATTTTTGCAGTAAGCATTATTATTGGAAAATTTAATCCTTTATCTCTTATAATTTTACATATTTTAAATCCATCAACATCTTTTATCATTACATCTAAAATAGCAAAGTCTAATTTTTGATTTTCTATACATTTTATTGCGTCTTTAGAGTCATAAAATTTAAAAACATTGTAATCTTCATTTTTTAAATAAACTTCTACTAAATCTGCAATTTCTTTTTCATCATCTAACACTAAAATATTCATTTTTTCCTCTTTTCTATTTATTCTATTTTACCACAATTGTTTAATATTTACTATACTTACTCCAAATGTAAGGAAATATTAAGATTTATTTAATGGTTTCTTAAAAATTATTTTTCCATTCAGTTTTATAATATAAACAAGTTACAAAAAAGAGGAGGAAATCAAATGAAGAAAAAAGTAATAATATTATTATTAATAATTTTGGGAGTATTTTTATTTTTTAGAGAAATTCCATTCAATAAAATATCTTATAACTTGAATAGATTTATTTCTAAAATCAGTAATACTTCAAAATATAAAACAATCAAACAAGATATAAATAAAAATTATTTTGGAATAGGACAAGAAACAGTAAATGGCAAAGATGGTTATTTTACTACATTTTCTACCATTGAAAGTTATAAAAAGACATATATTGAATATAAACAAAATGGCGATTCTTCTTGGAATAACAATCAATATTGGGGCGGAACTATGGCAGAAAATGGTTGTGGAATTACTGCAATTGCAACAATTCTAAGTGGATATGGTAAAAATTATACTCCAGAAGATCTTAGGCAAAAATATTATCCTGTATTAAATTATGATACACTTTCAAAAGAATTATCCACTACATTTAATATAAAAAATACAGATTTTTATTATGATAATGTTCATTTATCTAAAGAAAAACTACAAGAACATTTGAAAACTAATAGACCAATTTTAATTTGTGTATGGAATCAGCCTCACAATAATCGTTGGACAACAGCATCACATTTTATGGTCTTACTAGCGACTGATGATAAAGATATGGTATATATTTATAATCCAAATCGGTGGGAAAAATGACAGTAAAAGTTCAGGTTGGTATAAATTTAAAGAAGTAATTCCATATATTGCAAAAGCTTTATATATAGAAAGTTATAATTAAAACCAAATTTCAGATGTCTTTAACTTTCATATACATACTTTAATCATCAAAATAAATTATTACTAATTATTATGATTATACAATAAGGGACAGATAAATTGAACTAAGTATATGCAATTTATATTGTAATTGAACTAAACAGAGTAATTGTTGGTTGATATAATAATTGCATAATGTGGTAAAATATGCTATACTATTTAGATATTAATCTAAAGGAGTTTTCATTATTTTACATAAACATTTATTAAGAATGAAAATGTCTATTGAAACTAAATAAGAAATATAAAGACTTTGCATATGGCTTAGTATTTGGATTTTAAATTGTTTATTATAAAGTTTTAGGAGGAATATAGATGAACAAAGTAGTTATTGTAACAGGTGCATCAAGAGGAATAGGAAGAGAAATAGCAAAGACATTGGCAATAAAAGGATATAGAGTAATAGCAAATTTTAATAAGTCTGAAAAGCAAATGAAAGAATTAAAAGAAGAACTTAATAAAAATAGTATAGATATAGACTGTTATAAAGCAGATATATCTAAAAGAAAAGAAACAAAAGAACTTGTACAATATATAATAAAAAAATATAAAAAAATAGATATTTTAATAAATAATGCAGGAATTTCCCAAATAAAAGAATTTACACAAATTACAGATGAAGATTGGAATAATATGATAAATATAAATTTGAATTCTGTATTTTATATGACACAAGAAGTATGTAAAAATATGATTAATAATAAGCAGGGTTGTATAATAAATATTTCTTCAATTTGGGGTATTGTAGGAGCATCTTGTGAAGTTCATTATAGTGTAAGTAAGGCAGGAATAGATGCAATGACAAAATCATTAGCTAAAGAATTAGGTCCAAGTAATATACGTATTAATTCAATTGCACCTGGCATAATAGATACAGAAATGAATGAAGATTTATCTAAAGAAGAACTTATTGAAATAAAAAATGGAATTCCGCTTGAAAAAATAGGAAAAACTATCGATATTGAAAGATGTGTGGAATGGTTAATTAATGATGAATACACAACTGGTCAAGTAATTTCAATTAATGGTGGATGGGTAATATGAAAAAGGAGCTTTTTTTACAGCTCCTTTTACTAGTTATAGAACAATTTATTATATATTAATTTTCAGATAGTTTTCTTTTATAATTTCCTGATAATATCTTTGGAAAATAGGTTATTATTTTGTAAACAGCTAAACGGACTTTTTTGCTCCATAAATAAGTTTTTCTTAATTTTCTAACACTTCCTAAAGATACAGGTTCATCATCTAGAACAAGTAACTCTGTTTGTTTTTTTTCTATGTCAAATATATAATTTTGCGAATTATTATTATCCCATTCATTATTATTATTTTTAAAACATAAATTAAAAGTTTCACCTTCTCCAATATATATTTCTGATTGAAAACCAAGTTCAGTTTTTTCCATTTTTAATTCATTAACATTATCCCAATTAAGTCCAAATCCATAATGAATAAAAACTTCTTCAGAATTATCTTGAAAAAATTTTCCTGTATATGATATTTTCACATTACTATTTTCAACTAATTTATCAGTATTAAAAAAAATGTTTTTTACTAACTCCATTTCATTTTCTCCTTATTTATCTTTTGCTATTCATATTATAATATTAAATAAAATATAGTTCAAGTATTTTTTGAAAAAAATATAAAATTTTGTCCTTTTTTGAATTTTTAAGTTTTAAGTCTCAGTTTTTTATGGCTACTAATTTGGTTATAGAAAAAAGATATATATTTTAAAGCGAGTTCGACAATAAGTCGTTATTTACTTTAACCTGTTATAGTGTGTTTCTATACTTTGAATTTTCAGTTTTTTAAACGCCTTGGAAAACGGAACTGCAAAATATATATCTTTTTTCTAAATATTATATTTTTGCAAAAAACCGAAACTTAAAAAATTTTAGTATATTGTCAAAAAAAAAATAATATGTTATATTAAAAGTAGTGAAATGAAAGGGGTATTTAAAAAGAAAAATATGAATAAATCTGAACAAAATATAGAAAAAGGAAAAGAAGAAATAGAAAATATACAAAAAGAGCAAATAAAAGAAGAAACTATAGAAAGAGATAATACAAAAAAAGAGAAAAATTCAAAAAATAGAATAATTAAAAGAGGAATATTATTAATTATAGTGGTATTAATATTATTACTATTTTCAACAATTTTTTCATTATTAAATATGAATAATTCAAATATAGTTAGTGGAGTTAAAATTGAGGGAATAGATGTGTCAGGACTATCTAAAGAAGATGCAAAATATAAATTAAATCAAGTTTATACTGAGAAACAAGCAAAAGATATAACGTTAAAATATGAAGAATATGAAACTGCAGTAAATATAGAATTAATAGATGCAAAATATGATATTGAAAAAGCTGTAGAAGAAGCAATATCATTTGGCAAAGAAAATAATATATTTGTAAATAACTATCAAATATTATTAGCACTAATAGGAAAGAAAGAGGTAAAAGTAGATTTATTAATAAATGAAGATAATACAAAGCAAATAATAGATGATATAAGTAAAAATATTCCAAATGCTGCTAAAGAAACAGAATATTATATTGAGGAAGATAATTTAATAATTACAAAGGGTTGTGAAGGATTAAAAATTGATGAAAATAAGTTGATTGAAAAATTAATAGAAAATCTAAAAGATATAAATCAAAATCAAAATTATATAACTATTCCAGTAATTAATAAAGCGCCTGACCAAATTGATATAGAAAAAATTCATGAAGAAATATATAAAGAAGTCGAAGATGCTTATTTTACAAAAGATCCATTTACAATACATCCAGAAGTAGTGGGTATTGATTTTGATATTGAAGAAGCAAAAAAAATAATATCAGAAGAAGATAAAGAACAATATACTATAAAATTAAAAATTACTAAACCAAAAGTGACTACTGCACAAATAGGCTCAGAAGCATTTCCAAACTTATTAGCTACATATACAACAAGATATGATGCTTCTAATAGAGATAGAACAACTAATTTAAGAATTGCTTGTCAAAAAATAAATGATAAAGTTGTATTGCCTGGAGAAATATTCTCATATAATCAAACTTTAGGAAAAAGAACAGCTGCAGCAGGATACAAAAATGCTAAAGTTTATGAAAATGGTGAGGTTGTTGATGGGATAGGTGGAGGAATTTGTCAGATTTCGTCAACATTATATAATTCAGTTTTAATGTCAAATATGCAAATTGTTGAAAGAAGAAATCATCAATTTGTAACTTCTTATACACCTGCAGGTAGAGATGCAACTGTAGTATATGGAATGACAGATTTTAGATTTAAAAATACTAGAGAAAATGCAATTAAAATTAAGGCAAGTATTTCAAATGGAATTGCAACAGTTTCAATATATGGTGTAAAATCAGATAAGGAATATGATGTTTCTTTTAGTACTAAGGTAATTTCTAGTATACCATATACTGTTAAATATATAGAAGATAATACTCTTAATGAAGGAGTAGAAAAAGTTAAACAATCAGGAGCAAATGGAACTATTTCAGAAACATATATTATAAAAAGTTTAAATGGTGTTGTCGTTTCAAGAGAATTGCTATCTAAAGATACTTATAGTGCTATGCAAAAAATTATTATAAAAGGGACAAAAGGTAGTCAAGAAAAAACAAATCAAAACAATGCTAATAATGCAAATAATGTTGGGCCTAATCCTCCAATACAAAATCAAACACATGAAGAAAAACCAGTAGAGAAACCAATAGAAAAGCCTGAAGAAAAACCAATACAAAAGCCTATAGAGAATACAACTGAAGAGCCTGAAGAAAAGCCAACAGAAAAACCAGAAAATAATTCAAATGAGACTATATTATAATAGTAAAAAAATGATATAGTTTTAATACTATAGGGCCTATAAAAAATGAGAAGGAGTGAAATCTATGACAGAACAATTACTTCGGAATGCTGTAAAAGAAGCTCAAGAAAAACAGCAACTTGGTTTGCTTATTTGGGCAAATTGGACTGTTTGGGATGATTTAGCTTTTGAAATGAAGCAAGGAAATGAACACTATGATATTGCTTTATCTCAAATCTCCAAAGGAGAAGAAGCAACCATCTCAACCGAATGGAATGGACTTTCTATGCCTGGAATTATTGCAGTTTCTACGCAGAAATTAAGTTCTTCTGATGAATTCTATACCTATGTACTTAGTAAGTGTAAAGAAGGACATTATGAAGGACCGATTACACTTGTTCCAGCGAATGAAATTATTGATTTTCATTAAATGGGCACAGGGGCTTCTGCATAGAAGCCCCATTAAAATTTTATTTATATTATCACTTTAATATTAGTTTAAAAGTTTTGTTATATTATTATCCAAACTTTCAATTTTCTTTATTCCTGAAGTGTGTTGTAAAATATCAAATTGTTTTTTAGCAATTTCGTTTAGTCTTTCTAATCTTTTGTTTTGAGCTATTCCCTGATTTATCATTTCAGCATTTAGATTTTCTAAATTAACTAAAATAACTAATTGTAGTATATTTGCATAATCTCTCATATTTCCATCTAAATTAGGATTTTCATCTTTCCATTCTTTCGCTGTTTTACCAAATAAAGCTACATTTAGTATATCTGCTTCGTTTGCATACACATATTGTTTTTGATTTTCAGTTAAAGTTGGAATAATATTTTCTTTTATACTATCTGTATGTATTCTATAATTAGTTTTTGCTAGCTCTCTTCTTACAGACCACTCTATTTTATTTTGATAACTTTCATTTTGTTTTAACCTTTCAAATTCTCTTATCAAATATAATTTAAATTCTACATTTAACCAACTAGCAAATTCAAAAGCTAAATCTGGATGTGCATAAGTTCCAATACTATATTTGCCACCTTTTGAAATTAATCCTATTGCATTTGTTCTTTGAATCCATTGTTTAGGACTCATTGTATAGGAAGATGTTCCAATTTCATTAATTCTAATTTCACGATATTCCGTGAAATTAAAATTTTCATTGTTCAATTCTTCCCATAATCCTACATATAAAGCAGTATCTTTATTGCTTAACCAGTGAATAATAACATTGGCTGGATTTTTATCATTTTTAAATTTTGCTAAGTCAGTTAATGAAATATAATCTACATTTCCAACTCTCATAATTCCAATCAAATTATCTTTTACTTTTATTTCTGTTTTTATAATCTCTTTTTTCATTTATATCACAACCTTATATAGTTTTACATTATTCTAAAACATTTGTTCTTTATTGTCAAGACTTTTGCAATTTTTAATTTTAAAATTTATGCTATTGAAAAGATATAGAGCTAATTTATTCTGCTGTGCTGAATACATCTCCATAATTTTCGCTGATACAAAAATTATGTAAGGATAGTTTGCAAAGTTAACAGTAGTTGTTTTGTATTCTATATTAATTTCTTTTAGCAAACTATCAAATTGTTTATACATTTCTTTTTTATCATATTCTAAATTAGTATGACTGTAATTATCACACATACATATTGCTAATCTTAATTTATTTTCTAAATCCATATCTTTTATCATATCTATTACATAATTTACTTTTTCATCGTTCATAATTTTTTATTCCTTTCGATTTTAATTTTTTACTACTTTCTGGGGTATGGGGTGTAAAACCCCATCTTTGAATTTGTGCGGGAGTACAAATTCATTGCTTGCTGGGACAAGAATTTTTAAATTCTAAAAAATTGCGTTTTTTCTTGTGTTATTTTTCACTTCATTTTTTGTAAAATTTTCAAACCACTTTATGCAATTTCTGATGGAATCTTTGATATCAATGTTAAGTAATCTACTATATTTTCATTCTCAATATATGGGCAATTTATAATTCCATTATCATAAAAGTTTTGTTTTAGTAGTTCATTATATATAGTTAAAGTTGCATTATCATATTCATTATTTGCAATTTTTGTATTAGAAAATACAAAGTAATCTTCTTGTAATTTTTCTAATTCTTGTTTAGTAATTGCTTCTTTATAAATAAATCCTATATTGTTGTTTTGTTGTATTTCATATAAATATTCAATATACTCTTTGCTACTTTTTGAGATAAATTCTTCTGTAAATTTTATATTTGTTATCTCGATATTGTAGTTTTTATCTCTTTTAATCTCTATTGTATCAATTAATCTTTTAATCAGTTCTTTTTTAGGTTTTCTATTTAAGCTATCAAAAACAAATGCAAAACCTAATCTGTTTTGAAAGACAACTTCATTGTCCTCAACATCGCAATCTAATTTTTTCAATAGTTCTATTGTATATTCTTTAAAGTCATTGTTTGGATCAATCTGTTGCTTTTTATTATTTAAGTTTTCAATTTCTTTCTTAATAATATCATTTTTATTGTTAATAGTTTCAACATTTAAAGTAGAACTCAAATACAAATCCACTAATTTTTTCTCTTGCATTTTTAGTTTTTCAATGGCTTTTTCTATATCTTTAATATATTTTGTTTTAGTTGAATTACATACTATAATTTCATTATCAATATCATACATATATCTCGTTAATTCATTTAAAACTCTAGTTAGTTTTTCTTCTATTTTATCGCAGTTATAATGAAATTCTTTTGATTTACAATTAGGATTGTTACAAGTTACATGATAATATACTTTTTGATTCAGCTTCCCACTATTCTTAAATGAGTTCGTAGATGACATTATTTTGCCACAAGTAGTACATTTTACAATTCCAGTAAATAAATGAATATGTTCTCCATAATTAGGATGTTTGTTCTTTTCTAATCTTTTTCTTGTAATATCCCATGTATTTTTATCAATAATTGGCTCACAATAATTATCTACATATAGAACATCTTGTGCTTTTCTTTTTGTTTTTCCATAAGCAAAAGTTCCTATATAAATTGAATTTGTTAGTATTTTATACACCTTATCACTATTCCATTTTCCTTGTCTTAAATATGCTTTTTCTTCATTTAAAGTATTAGAAATGCCTCTTATTGTAGTTCCATTTTTATATAATTCAAATATTCTTTTTACAACTTGTGCTTCAATTGGCTCTACTTCTAAATGACCAGTTTCACTATTTCTAGTGTATCCATAAGGTGCTTTCGCTGGGTGTACCTTTTCTAAAGCCATTTCTTCCATAGCACGCTTTGTTCTTGCTCCAATTTCTTTTCTTTCTCTTTGCCCAAATACTAAATTCATTCCAAATATCATTTCACCATTCGCAGTAGATACATTATAAGGCTCTAAAATTAACTCTATTTTAACATCATGTTCTTCACAATAGTTTAAAAGCCAAAAGCCATCATAATTATTTCTTGTTAACCTATCTACCTTAATAGCTACTATTTTTTCAATCTTATGTGATTTAATATCTTTTAAAAGTCTTTGCATTTCTGGTCGCATTAAATCCTTTCCTGAATGTCCTGCATCATTATATACATCTACAATATCATAACTGTTTTTCTCACAATATTCCTTTATCATTCGTAACTGTGAATCAATAGAATAACCATTATCTCTTTGCTCATCTGTTGATACTCTTACATAAATTCCACATCTCATAAAATATTACCTCCTACTTTACCTGTGAATTTTTTAGATTTTGTATACTAAAATTGTAAAAAAACTTTTAAAAATTTTTATCCTTCTATATGTTTGCTCAAAAAAGTGCATTTTCGCACCCCCCTATATTTAGAAAATTTTTGAAAAAAAATATTATTCACTCATATGTTTCCTAAGTAAAATACACTTTTGCAAGCTAAATTTTTAATTTTATGAGAATTTGTTTAATTTCTTTTAGGTTATACTTTTGTTTATGTTCTTTAATGTAAAAGTTTTTACTAGCAATTTCATTTACTTTATATTCAAGTATAGTAAGAGTAGATGGATATGTAATTAAATATTCAGTTGGCTCAATAAATTGCAAATTAGTAGCTTTTAAATGCTCAATTTTGCCATTTTTAACTATGTAATCATAGTCTTTTATAATATCTAATATTTCAGCATTTGGCTCTAATTATTGTAATATTTCAAATTCAAACATAAAAAATGCCATCCTTCCTAGAAAGAGAACATTCTAGTTTCATATATGAAAAAACAACTTACAAACCTTATAGTTCGTAAGTTGTTATAAACTGGTGACTCATCTCGGTTTCGAACCGAGGACCTCCAGATTAAGAGTCTGTTGCTCTACCAGCTGAGCTAATGAGCCATATATTTTATGAAATTTTTCAGAATTTTGATAAAAATTAATATAAATGAATATAATAAATTTGAAAAAATAAAAAATTAATAAGACATTTATAATTATAGTATTTTTTAAAGCTAAAGTCAAGAAAAAATTAAAACTTAAAAAAAATAAAATTGACATAGCCAACAATAAAATATAAAATATAAAAAAAGGTGGGTGTTTATAATGTTAAAAATATATAATACAAATATTGAAACAAATGAATTTGAAGAAATAAAAGAATTTAAAAAAGGAAGTTGGATAAATTTAGTAAACCCATCAGAAATAGAAATAAAAAAAGTATGCGAAAGTATAAAAATACAAGAAGATTTTATAAGAGATGCTTTAGACTATGAGGAAAAAGCAAGAATAGATATAGAAGAAGATGATAATACAATTCTTTTTATAGTGGATGTTCCAATAGTTGAAAAAAGTGAAGAGAATGATATATATACAACAATGCCACTAGGAATGATAGTAGTAAGAGATGACTTTTTTATAACTGTATCATTAAGAAAAAATAAAATAATAACCGACTTTGAAAAAAGGAAAATAAGAGACTTTCAAACATATAAAAAATCAAAGTTAATATTTCAAATATTATATTTAAATTCATCTTATTATTTATCATATTTAAAAATGATAAATAAGGAAACTGAAATAGCTGAATATGTTTTAAAAAATTCTATGAAAAATAAAGAATTATTAAAATTATTAGATTTGGAGAAGAGTTTAGTATATTTTACAACATCTTTAAAATCAAATGAAATTGTTATGGAGAAAACTTTAAGAGGAAAGATTATTAAATTATATGAAGACGATGAAGAAATACTAGAAGATGCTATAACAGAGAATAGACAAGCTATTGAAATGTCAAAAATATATAGTGATATTTTAAATGGAACAATGGATGCGTATGCTTCAATAATTTCAAATAACTTAAATGGTGTTATGAAATTTTTAACTGCAATTACTATTGTATTAGCTGTACCAACTATGGTTTCGAGTTTTTGGGGTATGAATGTTAATTTACCATTTCAGAATAATAGATTTGGATTTATTATTATGATTGTTTTTTCTATTATTTTAACTTTAATTGTAACTATGTGGTTAAAGAAAAAAGAAATGTTAGATTAAAATATGATTTTTTGCATAATTTTTAATTTTTGTCATATAGTAATAATGGAAATAAATATATTGGAGGAATATGTGATGAAAATTGTGGACAAGATTGCCTTAGTTTTAATTATTATTGGGGCTATCAACTGGGGACTTATTGGTTTTTTTAAATTTAATTTAGTTGAAACTATTTTTGGTAGTATGACTATCATTACAAGAATTATTTATGCTTTAGTTGGTGTGTCAGGACTTTGGGGTATTAAATTGCTATTTGATGATTAATTTGACATAATGCGGTAAAATAGTATAATGTAAATGTATTTATTTAAAAAAATAAGTTTTCTCTAGACAGGAGGAAAAAATGTTAAAAAAAAAGAAAGATTCTTCTTCTTATTATTATGATAGAAACTTTTGCAGTCATGACCGTTCATGAAATTAATGGTGTAAGTGAAGAGGTACAGTTGCTAGAGATGAAATCTGTAGAACAAATGGGAATCTTTGTAGAGCGGTTGAAAGACCAAATGGTTCAGATGAAAAACTCGGTGGATGAGTTACTTAATATAGTAATTGAGATGAAATTTCCATCTGATGGAAACTTATATGTTTCAGAAAAACAACAATTTTTTTGGGATAAGTATCTTTCAGAGGAAATCCCTTTGGAAGGAACATTATTTTTTGAATCCCCATATTGTGGGGAGTTAAAAAATGAAGAAGGTAGCAGTGTGTATGTATTATGAGCTCAACAGAGACTAGTATATACTAAAAAATACCGAAAATATCTATTGTAGAACAAAAATAGAGCAAAAGAAAAATTAAACTTATTTTCTCCCACCTATTTGCTTAGGTGGGAGTTTTTTATCCATATGAAACTTATCTTTATAAAATGAAAAAAGTTTTACATTTTTTAATTATACAAATCACTTGAAATAAAAGAAAAAATAATATATAATAGCAAAAACAAAAAAACTAAGAGATTTGGCAGATGAAAAATTAAGATAGCTGTTTAAGCAGAGCGAGATACAGATATCTTATGCAGAATTTATGAAATAAATTCTGTATACATTAGCTTAGATGACGATGAACGGAGCGAGTGAAACGAGCGAAAAGGCTCTAGAGGGAAGAATTGTTAGATGAAAAATTC